>CAZJXZ010000427.1:0-2149 GCA_964549955.1 uncultured Eubacteriales bacterium | reverse complement strand
TGACCTTCGGAAAAAGATAGGCGATGATCAGAATAGCCACCATATTGATGATCAATCGAATTAGGAAGAACATAAGACCTCCCTTGAAAATCTAATGTCTTTCCACTCTTATCCAATTCAGGTTTTGAATTGGCTCTCTTCTGCCGCCCTGATTTTCTTTGTCATTTTACAAATTATGGAAAGCAGGATCAAGAAACATTTGTAGCCGCTCCGGTTTTACCGGAGCGTAGATTCCGGTTTGGCATTGCGGGCGACAGCGAGGCAATCTCCTTTTTTGATTAATAAGGGGTAAACCCTATGCCCTATATTAGATAGTCGTTGACTTGCGGGCCCCAATCTAATACACTTGTCGTTGTTTTTGGTAGTCTTTTCCATATAGGGGGGTTCCGGCTAGAGAATTTAGCCTAAGACCTCAAACCTCCAACGAGGTGCTTGAGCGATGCAAAGGGTCCTGCTGAAATTACCTCGTCCTAAGCTCTAAGGGGTTTTCAGTTCCCTTAGAGCCTTCCTCAGTCTAATCTGTCATTAAGAAACGAATACCAACTCACTATTAGCTATGCAAGACCCTAAACCAACGTACCTCCCTCTACCCTCTGGGGAGAGGGGGGGAGCGGGTAAAGGGTTTCAGGACCAAACATGATAGACTCCACGCTCTTTTCCCTGTGCATTGATAAAGGAAAAGAACCCTCAAGGAGGCTCTCAGGGGCTATATGCTAACATTAATAGACTTGACCCTCGCCTTGCCTGGGAGGTGGTTCTATTGTCAAAAGAGGGGCAGATGGATGAAAAAGATGATTATTTTAGGCTTCTCGGTTCTATTTCTAACACAGACACTATCGTTAGGGTGTGCAACAACTCCTTTAGGACCACCAAAACCAGGGGTCCCAAGAATTTCAAATCTCACGGTCCCAAAAACTGTAAATATAGGTCGAAAATTCCCGGTATCTTTTCAGTTTGAAGATAGCGAGGCTGATATTAAAGCAGTCATATTGACTTACGAGTGGTCCTTTGGCGGGCCCATGGGTTCTGAATCTCATTCTTATGACGCGGGTATTTACGGTAAGACGAATGGTATATGTGAGGTTCATGGATTTGCAGGGAAGCTCCCCAACGTTTTCGATTTAACAGTTTATGTAAAAGATGCCAAAGGTAATAAATCTAATATTCTTCGAACGAGTATTGCAACAAAATAGTGTTAATTACGGAGGCGATGATGAGATATTCAATTTTGTTGAAGGTCACCCTATTTGTTTTGTTAATCCCTTTTGTTCCGCACGGTCAATCCGAAATATTAGAAACGAGGATTGAAGATGATATTACAGTCTCCCATCTACTTTATAGCAGTGGTAAGTCAAAAATGGAAGCTCTGATGTTCAAACCCTCTGGCGATGGACCTTTTCCTGTATTAATGATGATCCACGGACATTCTCAGGATTGTTTTTTGTTTAAAGACAGCGGAAAAGGATATGCCAAAGCAAATTATGTGGTATTTGCTCCATCAATGCTGGGATATGGGAGGTCGAAGGGTTATTCAGATTTTGGGGGTCCGAAGACTCTTACTGGTTTATTCGATGGTATCGAATACTTAAAATCCTTACCGTATATTAGTAGCTCTAAAATTGGTATCTATGGATTTTCAAGGGGTGCTCATGCAGCCTCTTTACTAACCACCCAAACAAAGGACTTAAAGTGTGCGGTTTTAATCGGTGGAATCTACGACTTTAGGGTGCATTACGATTGGGCATCAGTCCATCTTCCAGGGGTAAAGAAAATAATAGAGGATGAGGTGGGGGTCAGCAAAAAAGAATGGGCTAAAAGATCTGTGATCAACTACATTGAAAATATTGAAAGTCCTATTTTGATTATCCATGGTGAGAAGGATGAAAGAGCTTCCGTGGAACAGGCTCGTATTCTCGCTGATGCATTATCAAAAAAGCAGAAAATCTTTGAATTGTTCATTGTACCAGGTGCCGATCATGGCCTTAAAGGTGTTCGTGGAATAATGGAAAAGATGCTCCAATTTTATGGGAAATACCTCCAATGAAATCAAGAATAGCTAACCGAGGGTCAAAACTGAGGATCAGGTCTATAACGTTAGATTCTTACGCATGAAATCTGAGAATTTCCTTCTAACATTTAAAAAACAAGA
>CAZJXZ010000426.1:0-2162 GCA_964549955.1 uncultured Eubacteriales bacterium | reverse complement strand
GCTTTTTCAAGGAGCTCAGCGCTGGACTTGAATGAAAATGGCTCGTGACGCGAAATCATCACCGATATAGTAACCAAATTTCCTGGCAAAAATAAATAAAAAAATGAAATTTGACATTCTTATTATCAACGTATAAATTTACGGGCAATGAGGCAGAGATAGGAAGATGCCGAGCTAAATAGGCCAAGGTCTGTCTTTCTGCAGGAAAAATACAGAAAAAGGTTGATTCTTTAGACATCGTTGGGCTTTGCTCTTTTCCAATCAAAAAAGCAGGAACAGAGCACTCAAAAAAACGAAAAGAAGGAGGGCGGCGATGAAATTGAAAAAGTGGAAACCTGGTCGCAAGTGGCTAAGAATTTCGACCATAGATGTCCACACCGAAGGAGAGCCGCTGCGGGTAGTCATCGAAGGATTTCCCGAACTTCCGGGCAAGACAATCCTTGCTCGGCGGCGCTACGCTATGAATAACTTTGACCAGCTGCGAACTGCCCTGATGTGGGAACCGCGCGGCCACGCCGACATGTACGGCTGCATCCTAACCTCAGCGGTGACACCAGGAGCCGATTTCGGCGTCCTGTTCATGCATAACGAAGGATTCAGCACCATGTGCGGACATGGCATCATCGGCCTGGCAACCGTAGCCGTGCAGACAGGTTGGCTGCGGGCAAAAGAGCCAGAAACCATCATCAAAATAGACACGCCTGCAGGATTGGTCACAGCCCATGCTCGACTCGTCTCTGGCAGAGTGAAAAGCGTCTATTTTCAAAACGTCCCCTCCTTCGTCCTTGCTATGGATGAGACAGTTCACGTGCCTGGCTTGGGAAATACCAGGTATGACCTTGCTTTTGGCGGCGCCTTTTACGCCTATGTCAGGGCTGAAGATGTTGGTTTGAAGTGCACCCCAGACGAGTTCCGCTTGCTTATCGAATTGGGAATGTCTGTGAAGCGGGCGATTATTGAAAGCAGGCCTGTTGCTCATCCCTTCGAGAAGGATTTGAGCTTTCTTTACGGAACAATCTTCATCGCTCCTTCCCTTTCTCGAGCCGATTACCGCAATGTTTGCGTCTTTGCTGAGGGAGAGGTCGACCGCTCTCCCACAGGTACAGGAGTCAGCGGCCTGCTGGCCATCCTTCACGCTCGAGGCAAGGCGGCTCTAAAACACCCGATTATCGTTGAAAGCCTCATCGGCAGCCGCTTCAGCGGACGTGTGGTCGAGACCGCAACCTTCGGTCCTCACCAGGCAATAATCCCTGAAGTTGAGGGCTCGGCCTATATCACCGGCCGCCATGAATTTTTGATCGACCCCGAAGACCCTCTGCGCCAGGGATTCATCCTTCGCTGAGAGAGTTTTCACTTGCCTTCAAGCAAAGAGCAAAATTTGACCCGCACATTCAGCCTGTGATATAAACCTTTCGTTAAAATTCAGCTAATACAAATAATGTCATTACCAAGGTTCTGAAATAGGAAAGAGGATATAGAGAGAGGATGCCAATCCTTTAAAAATCTGGAATGAAAAACAAGAAGATGGGAAGAGTAGCTGTCGGCTTTATGTCCGAAGGCCGTAAGCCCGATTAAGAAAAAACCTTAGATGAATATAAGCGACATCACGCATGCAATCCAGAAGCAGAGAGATTTTTTCGCTACGCACAAGACCAAAGACATCTCCTTCCGTCTGGAGATGCTCAGAAAATTGAAGAAGGCTCTCGATGACTACGAAGAGAAACTCACCCAAGCTCTTGACAATGATTTAAAAAAATCCCCCTTTGAGTCCTACATGACCGATATCGGCATGACCAAGAAAGAGTTGAATTTTCATCTAAGGCATTTAAAGAGCTGGGCAAAGCCAAGGCGAGTGAAAACTTCTATCCTCCATTTTATCGCCTCGAGTTTCATCTATCCTGAGCCCTACGGCGTAGTGCTGATCGTTGCTCCCTGGAATTATCCGCTTTACCTTCTTTTCGCTCCTTTTATCGGCGCAATTTCCGGAGGAAACTGCATTGTTCTTAAGCCATCTAACCATTCGCCGCACACATCAGCCGTAATGGATGAAATGATAGCCAAAACCTTTGATCCGGAATATATAACCCTTTTCCAAGGCGGAAGAGAAGTCAATCAGGCTCTCTGGAAGGAAAGATTCGACTATATCCTTTTCACCGGAAATC
>CAZJXZ010000425.1:0-2167 GCA_964549955.1 uncultured Eubacteriales bacterium | reverse complement strand
TCAGCTTTTCAGCATGGGCTATGACTCTCTCCAGGTTGGTCTCGGCCAAAAGGTAGAGATTTCCCTCTCTAATTCCCAGCCTATCGCCGCGAATCTTGATCTGTTCCAAGGATTCTTCGCCCGAAACATACAGCACCTTCTCTCCCTGAGCAACAAAATCACGGCTGACTTGAAGAAGAAGGGTGGACTTGCCGATCCCGGGCTCGCCGCCGATCAAAATAAGAGAGCCGGGCACAACTCCGCCTCCAAGGACCGGGTTTAACTCTTCAATCCCAGCCTTTATCCTTTCCCTCTTTGCCTCCTTTATCTCCTGGTAGAGAACAGGTTCAGAAGGCGGGAAGGAATATTCAGCCGGAGCCTGCTCTTCAACCTCTTCGATCAAGGTATTCCATTCTCCACAGCTGGGGCAGCGTCCCAGCCACTTGGGAGAATGAAAGCCGCAGCTCTGGCAGACAAAGACTGTTTTGCTCTTCATTTGAGACCTAATTCAAGCCCAAAGAATATTTCTCTTTTAGGAACCAGGCTGAAATCATCGACTCCGGCGACAAGATAAAAATGTCTTAAAGGAGAATATCTTGCCCGGAGCCGGAATTGGGGCCTGGGCTTCCTCTGAAAATCAAAACCCTCCAGGCTGAGACTCAATCTATCTCCGGCAATAGAGTAATCGACCCCTGCTCCCAGCTTGGATTCCATGATCCCAGCCCTGGGCGAGAAAGCACCAAGCCTGATGCCGCCCTGGGCCGAATACACAAACTTATCCTGCCAGGGGTCGTGAATAACCTGGCCCAAAAAATGCTTTTTATCATCAGGCCAGAGGTCAAGGGTGAAATAATTCTTCAAATGGCTGCTCTTGCCATAATATTCTGCTCTCAGCTCGCCAAAAACCTTTAGCCCGGAAACGGGGTCGATGACTCTTTCAAACTCATCCAGCGCGCTTTCTGCTCTCTGGTATAACTCCTGCCGGCTGATGAGCTTGCCCAGCGTCCCTTCGCCCTTGTTAATCTTCTCTAGAGTCTCATTCAGAAGCCTCAATGATTCTTCTGTTTTGTTAATCAGTTCTTTGATTCTTTCCAAATTTATCTTGATGCTCGGCCTGTTTTCCTCGACAACTCCCTTTATAAGGGAGGTTAACTCCTCGAGGTTGCGGGTCACTTCGTCAGCGTTTTTCTCGAATTTTTGAAAAGCTTGGGAAGGCCGGCGCAGTCCCTCTTGAATTTCTTCTCTGTTTGCCGCAAAAAATTCCTTTAAATCTGTGGTGAGCGCCGACATGTTCTGAAGGGAATTTTGAAAATTGGCCTTCGACTCTTCTCCGCCGAGCATATCTTTTAAAGCCTTTGTCATTTCCTTGAATTCATCGCCTATGGAGAGCAAAAGAGTTCCCATCTGGTCAAAGCTCACAGGAGGAATTCCTTCGATAGTCTCTCCTGGAAGACAAAATTTCGCCTCCTCAGACGGCATGATTTCTATGTGCTTCTCCCCTAAAAGCCCTAATGAGGCCAGCGTGGCTTTGGAACCTCGAGGGACATTGATTCCCGAGTCGATACTCAACAGAACCTCGGCTTTGCTTTGCTTCAATCTGATATCCTTGACATAGCCAATCTTCACCCCGGCCATTCTGACCAGGGCCCTCTTTTCCAGGCCAGCCGCAGAGTCATAGGAAACATAGAGGAGATAACCGGGCTTTTTGAAAAGAACGCTCAAATCTCCGACGACGAAGATAAAAGCAGCGAGAACAGAGATGGCTACTGCCAGAAAAATCCCGATTTTTAATTCTCGTCTCACAATGCTTCTCTCATTATTTAAGAATCGCTTAAATCTTATCTCCCGAAATCTTATTTTACCAGTTTTTTATAGGCCCTTCGGCTTGGCCATGAATAAATTGCTGAACAACCGGATTCTTTGAATTTCGAATTTCCTCAGCAGTCCCTGACTCGATGATCTTTCCCTCATAAAGCATGGCCATTCTGTCTGCGACCTTGTAAGCGCTGATTATATCATGAGTGATGACCAAAGAGGTTACGCTCAGCTCTCGCTTCATCCTGATGATCAAGTCATTTATGGCATCAGCCCTGATAGGGTCGACGCCAGTGGAAGGCTCGTCATAGAGAATGATATCCGGCGAGTAGGCAATGGCTCTGGCTAGGGCAACTCTCTTTCTCATCCCTCC
>CAZJXZ010000424.1:0-2169 GCA_964549955.1 uncultured Eubacteriales bacterium | reverse complement strand
GCTGAGTATCAGGATTTTCAGATTGACATTTGGGGCATTTAATTCCCATTGTTCCCTTTCTTGGTTGGAAAAAGGATATCAATTAATGAAGAGGGTGTCAAATTGAAATATAGATTTTATGCCCATGTGCCACACATGTCTCAGAATCGACTGAAAGGCATTGAAACTATAGAATCATTACAACAATGGATAAACAGGGATGCCTAAAATTAGAATTTAACCCCTTTTCTTATTACAATTTCCCCGTCCTTGACCACAAGCCTTCCGTTCTTGATAACGTGTTTGATGGGGTTGATGCCTAAGTGATAAGCCAGAGTGGGATAATTCAGGGCTTCGCAAAGGATTAGGTCCATTTTTTTCCCGACTTCAAGGCTTCCAATTTCTTGATGCCTGTCAATGGCATAAGCGGCATTTGTTGTTACGGCATTTATCGCTTCTTCGATGCTCATCTTCAGAGTGAAGACTCCAAGCTGCAGGACAAAGAGCATGTTTTCAGTCATCGAGCTTCCTGGGTTGAAGTCTGTGGCTAAAGCTACAATAGCTCCATCATTTATGAGCCTTCGTGCTGGCGCCCTTTTCTCGAGCATTAAAAAGAAGGAAACAGCTGGCAGGAGAACGGCTGCTGTCGAGCTTTGAGCAAGCTTCTGTATTCCCTGTTCGCTGATGTTGATCAGATGCTCGGCTGATGTTGCTCCTTCCTCAGCGGCGAGCTGAGCTCCTCCAAGCGAAGCGAACTCATCAGCATGGATTTTTATCTTGAAACCTGCTTTTTTCGCAGCTTGGATCAGCCTTCTTGTTTCTTCGATAGAAAAGACGCCTTTTTCGCAGAAGACGTCGAAAAACTCAGCCAGATTCTTTTCTTTGACTTCAGGCAAGATTTTTTGGATGAGGAGCTCGATGTAATCGTCTCTTTTTTCCTTGTACTCTAAAGGGATTTCATGAGCGCCCATGAAGGTGGATACAACATCGAGCGGATGGAGCTTTTGCAACTCTTTCAGGGTTTCAAGTTGCTTGATCTCATCTTCAAGGCTCAAGCCATAGCCGCTTTTGGCTTCGACCGTGGTCGTGCCGTGGAGAAGCATGCTTTCGAGCCATGAAAGACATAAGGAGACAAGCTCCTTTTTCGAAGCAGCCCGTGTTGCCCTGACTGTGGTTTGGATGCCGAGCCCCTTTTCAGCAAGCTGCTGGTAGGTGTAGCCTTTGAGCCGAAGAACAAACTCTTCTTCCCTTGTTCCGGCAAAAGGTAAATGAGTATGGCAATCGATAAAGCCAGGAAGCCCGACCAGCCCCTTCCCTTCAAGGCAAAAGGCGTTTTTTTCCAACAGGACTTCTTTTTTAAAGTCTTTTTCATCTCCGACAAAAACAATCCTTCCCTTGTCAGAGGCTATGCAGCCATTCTTCAGCAGTCCGACATCGCCCAGAGCTTCTTTTCGCTTTGGAATCGGCCCTCTGCAGGTGAGGAGCTGCTCGCAGTTGATTACAGCCAGGTCAGCTGATTTCATCAGGTGTCTTTCTCAAAGGAGTGAGCTTGTTCCTTCTGATAAACGAGGGAGTTTCATAAGGGTCCCACTGCTTTTCCCAGGCAGGCCTGTTCCAGAGCATTTCGCTTCCTTTTGGTTCGAAGGAGTAGGGAGGCGTTTCCTTCTGGACGGTGAAAGGAGAAGCTGGTTTACGAGCCGCTATGGAAAGGCTTTCAGCAGCGTAGGCTTCCTTTCGAGCAAAGGATTCAAAGCCGGTGGCGATGACCGTCACCTTGACCGTATCCTTCATGCTTTCATCGATGACAGTGCCGAAGATGATGTTGGCTTCAGGGTGGGCCATGCTGTGAATGAGCTCCGAGGCTTTTGAGACTTCGTGAAGCGTCAAGTCTTTGCCGCCAGTGATGTTGATCAAAACTCCCTGGGCTCCCTCGATCGAGGTGTCGACCAGGAGCGGACTGGATATCGCTCTCGTTGCCGCCTCGAGTGCTTTGTTTTCTCCGGATGCTATTCCTGTGCCCATAAAAGCCATGCCCATCCCTTTCATGATGGATTTGACATCAGCAAAATCGAGGTTGATCAATCCCGGCTTGGTGATAAGGTCAGAGATTCCCTGGACTGCCTGGCGCAGGACATCGTCGGCCATTTTGAAGGCATCCTGGATGGAAGTGTCGAGGTTGACTGTTTGAAG
>CAZJXZ010000423.1:0-2178 GCA_964549955.1 uncultured Eubacteriales bacterium | reverse complement strand
GAGGCGTACTGTCTTTTGGGAGATATTCACCGTCAGAGAGGGGAAGCGGATGACATCGAAAAGGCAAAGGCCCATTACCAAAAAGCCGTTTCCATTAACTCATCCTATCCAGACTCTCATAAGGGGATAGGGCTGATCCATTATAAACGAGGAGACAGAACCCTTGCCAAAAAGGCTTTAGAATTGTATCTGTCTCTTTCACCACAGGCCGTAGATAGAGGATATATAGAGGAATATATCCATCAATGCAAGGAGGAAAAGAATGAAGAAGACCTTATTATTCATCTTAATGCTGTCCATGGGTTGCGCTCCATGGGTGCAAGTAGGTGGGTTATATAAAACAGAATCCCATAACTACTCCGTTGACCTCCCTCAGGGATGGATGCGATGGAACAAGGGAGATCATCTTTTAATTACAAGAGACGGGATTCTTCTGCAAAATATCCAGATTGCTAGGCTAAACATTGAGGAACCCTTGAAACACACCAAAAAGAAATTTTCGAAAGGTATGTTGCCCCAGGAGCTGGCAGAAGTCATCCTTGATGATATCGCCTCTAATAAAGATATTTTGAATTTTCAACTCATTGAGAACAGTCCTTTGCAGATCAGTGGAAATTCTGGATTTAAAGCTATCTATACCTATAAGAACAAGGATGGCTTAAAGATCAAAAGTATCTATTGTGGATTTATGGCGGATAAATGGTTTTACGGCATTAATTATAATGCTGCTGAAAGATACTATTTTGACAAAGACATTAAAACTTTTGAAAATGTTCTTGAGAGTTTTAAGCTCATCAAGATCGCATAAATTCTTTTGAAAAGACAATTGGTCTGCGGAAGAATAAACCTGAGGCGGTTCGGTCTTTTTTTAAAAAAAATGGAATTTACTAAAATTAGGGACACATCACATTCTCAAGATTGCTTTTTAAAAAAGCAAATAATTCTGCATCTGGAAGTTTGTCCGCGAATCTCATTTTGTGCGAAATTGGATTCACAAACGATAGTTCAAACTGCGCAACTTTATTCACAGCGAACTTGACTTGCAATTCTCCGTTCATCCCAAAAATTATATAAAAACAAGGAATTGGCAGACGTTTTATTACCGATATGATCTGGCATTATAATTGCTCTACTGGAGGCAAATATGCACGACGAATGGCGTAAAGGATTGGGATTCCAACATCCTTAGGAGATATGAAAAAGATATGGTGAGTCGACAGGGGATCTTCTTAAAATCATTTATATCATTCATCGCGATTTTGTTATTCCAAGGATGCGCCACTGTAAAAGGCCCCCAAATCTCATCCATAGAAGAAGAAAAAGCCAGGAGGGAAATACAACTTAGATCTATCAAAAATTGGGTTCGGGAGACTCAAAGGGTTTCTGCTGCGCTTTACAACATTAGAAAAATAGCTCCAGCGAGGGATAGTTTAGGCTTTTCAGGAATCATGAGTCTTCCTTTAAACAACATGAAGCCTGAAGACCGAGAAATATGGGAAATTCTTATAGATCGATCGCTTCCCAAAACGGGTTATCTCCTTTTCCCTGTTCCAGGGGGTCCAGCAGAAAGGGCAGGGATCAAACTTTACGATATCGCTTTAGAGGCTCCGCCAGAAAAGATACAACCTGATGAGAATGTATTGGTAAAATTGGAAGATCGCACTGTGGAATTTCCAGCCGAAAAGGTTGGAGTGAAAGTAAATAAAGTGGCAGTGGTTTCAGCCAATGAGATAAATGCCTATGTGGATACTTCAAAAAATTTGTACATTACAAATAACCTGTTGAAATTTGTTTCCGATGACAACCAATTAGCTATTATTCTAGGCCATGAATTGGCACACATAGAGAGAGGACATGTTGAGAAGCGTATGGGGACTGTGCTTCTTGTCAGTATATTGGCCATTGCAGCTGAAGCTGTTATTACAGGAGGCAGGGGGAGTGGTGATCTTAGTAATTTAGTAACACAAATAATCGTAAGCAAATTTAGCAGAGACCAGGAAAGAGAGGCGGATTATTTTGGTCTGAAATATGCCCATCTAGCAGGCTGTGACATTGAAAAGGGAGCGGATGTCTGGCTTGATTTAGGTGGCAGTGCTCCCGCCTCTCTCACAAAGAATCTATTAAGTAGTCACCCTCCTTCAAGTGAAAGGCTTGCCAGGCTTAGGAGAATAACTTCTC
>CAZJXZ010000422.1:0-2206 GCA_964549955.1 uncultured Eubacteriales bacterium | reverse complement strand
TAATTATCTCTTCGTTAGATTTTAAGAATTCTTGATAATAAAATCAGATATCAGACTGAGCATCCGCTCGAAGTCTTCAGGCTTTGAATATCTGTGGTCAGCGCCTTTTATAATCTTCAGGCTGCAGTTTCGGATTAAGCTGGCTGTCTTTTTGCTCTGTCCAACCGGCACGGCTTCATCTCCATCTCCATGGACGATTAAGACAGGAATCTTGATTTTTCGGGCTGAATCGTAGCCGCTAATTTTTTTCGCATCCTCAAAGAAGCTATAGTTTATTTTGAGTTTTTGCCCGTCAGCGTTGATGTAGTCCGTGAATCCTTTTTCTTTCCATTTTTCTATCTCTTGCCTGTCCTGGTGGGATGAAATAAAATCCATATAATCAGAAACCGGCGACTTCAGGGCCAGAAGATAAAGGTCGTTAGTTTTTGAGGCAGCAGCGAGGCCGGCGAATCCGCCGAAGCTTGAGCCGACAAGCCCGATTTTCCCATAGCCTTTATTTTTTAGATACTCTATCGCCTTCAGGATATCATCCACTGCCTCAGAGGTTGTAATCTCTTCAAGCTTTCCCTCGCTTTCTCCGTGGCCAAAAAAGTCAAATCTGAAGGTTGAGATTCCTCGGCTGCCCAGAATTTCCTCCAATCGTGGATGGGTGAAGCCGTCTTTGCTTGTGCCGAATCCATGGCACAAGATAATAACTGGCTTGGATTTGTCAGAAGTTGGATTGGAAAGGATTCCGCAGAGCTTGTTGCCGCGGCTGTTGGTGAAGAACAATTTTTCTTTCATCGGGAATTTTTATAAGCTCGATTTAAAAAAACTTGGAAGATGTATTATATAATAAGTTTTCCAGCGCGGCTATAAAATATATTTGGCACTGCAAAATCCTGAAAGGGTTGTAGCTATGCTTAATAAAAATTGCGGTATTGCTTCTTCGCTGCGCTCATCGCCACGACATTTAATTATCACTTTATAATTAGCATGATTATGTTAGTATAAATGGATGAAAATTTTCGGAGAGGAGAGAACGATGGGTCGATTTCTTGTTTTAGGCGCAGGGAAGATGGGATTGGTCTTGGCCAAAGACCTTATTGAATCTGATTCGAGGAACATTGTCACCCTGGCCGATATCAGCCCGACGCAGCTCAAGAAGGCAGAAAGATTCATTAAGAATAAGCGGCTGAAGACGCTTCCAGTGGACATTGAGGACAAAAGACAGAGAGAGGAAATTTTTGGCGGCCATGACTTGGCTCTCTCAGCTCTGCTTCACAAGCACAGTTTGCCGGCGTTCGAGGCTGCGGTCGGACAATGCGTCCACTTTATCGACGTGGTCGGAGAGAAGCCTTTGGAGCGTCTTGGATTTGATGATGAAGCCAAGAAAAAGAGAATTACTCTCATCTCCGGCTTGGGCCTTTCTCCGGGAATCACCAATGTCTGTGTCGGCAGGGCAGTTCATCTTCTGGATGAAGCCGAGAAAGCCGTGATTTATGTCGGTGGAAATCCCGTTCATCCCAAGCCTCCTCTCAACTACAGGTTTGTCTATGCGGTGGAGAGCGTTCTTAATTTTTATCAGAGGAAAGTTCTAATCCTTAAAAAGGGGAGAATAAAAACGGTCCAGCCCCTATCGGGCATTGAGCCCATCAGTTTTGCCCCTTCTTTTCCTGAGATGGAATGCTTCTACACCGATGGCTTGAATTCGCTTCTCTACACGATGAAGGGAAAAATAAAGGACGAGCTTTCGGAAAAAACAGTTCGCCATAAAGGCCATGCTCGAGGATTCAAGACGCTGAAGGAGTGCGGCCTTCTTTCCCGCAGGCCTGTCCGCATCGGCGAAGACAAGGTTATTCCCAGAGAGGTCCTGGAAGCGCTTTTCAGCTCGAGGATGAGGCTGGGAAAAGAGAAGGATATGACTTTGCTGAGGGTCATTGTCTCCGGGAAAAAATCGGGGAAGCCTGTAGCCCATGTTTTCGAGATGATAGACTTCTTTGATTCAAAGAGGAACTATGCCTCGATGGCCAAGACAACAAGCTTTCCCGCTTCGATTGCCGCTCAGATGATTGCTTCAGGAAGGATCAGCAAGAGAGGTAGCCTCTTTCCTGAAGATGTCTTTCATGACAAATTGTATGAGCCCTTCATGGAGGAGCTGAAAAAGCGAGGCGTCATCGTCAACCATAAGATTCTTTAGAAAAAATAGAAAAAAGGGGACAGTCCC
>CAZJXZ010000421.1:0-2209 GCA_964549955.1 uncultured Eubacteriales bacterium | reverse complement strand
TCGGCTGAAGTTGACATCGAGTGCGCTGTGTGCGAAGGCAGGAATGAGGCCTGTCCGGTTTGCAAGGGGACAGGATGGACAGAGATCTTGGGTGCGGGGATGGTCGACCCTCAGGTTCTTAAAAACGTCAACATCGACCCTGAGAGGTATTCGGGTTTCGCTTTTGGCATGGGAGTGGACAGGACAGCCATGTTTGCTTATCAAATTCCAGACATGAGATATTTTTATGAGAACGACATAAGGTTCATAAGGCAGTTTGCACTCAAATGAAGATAAGTTTGGATTGGCTCAAAGAGTACGTTCAGCTTGACCTCCCCTTCGCCCAGCTCGTAGAGAAGCTGAATATGATCGGCTTGATGGTTGAAAACTGGGAAAAGAAAGATGGTGATATTGTTCTTGAAATAGAAACCTACTCTAACCGGCCTGACACACTCGGACACCTGGGGATTGCCCGCGAGATTGCCGCTTCGCTCAAGCTTGCCCTCAAAGAGCCGGTTTGGCCTTTGGCCGAGAGCGAAGAAAAGACGACAGACCTTATCGATGTTCAAATCTGGGATGACAACCTCTGTCCGCGTTACACGGGGATAGTCGTCAGGAATGTCAAGGTTGGCCCTTCGCCTGAATGGCTGAGAAAGAGAATCGAAGTCATGGGTTTAAAGCCTATCAATAACGTTGTCGACGTCACCAACTATGTTCTCTTCGCCACGGCTCAACCCATCCATGCCTTTGATTTAGCCAAGATTTCAGGAAGAAAAATCATCGTTCGCAAGGCAAGAAACTCGGAGATGCTGAGAACACTGGAAGACAAAGATGTTCGCCTTTCACCAGAAATGCTGGTGATTGCCGATGAAGGGAAGCCGGTTGCTTTGGCTGGAGTCATCGGAGGAATGGAGTCTTCTGTTCAAGAGGGGACTCAGGATGTTTTCATCGAAAGCGCCTACTTTGACCCCATCTCCATAAGATTGACTGGCAAAAAAACAGGAATCATAACCGATGCTTCTTACCGTTTTGAGCGAGGAGCCGATATCTCTTTCCCGCCCAAGGCTGCGGCCATCGCCGCTTCGCTCCTGAATCGGCTGGGAGGGACAGCCACCAAAGGCATTGTCGATGTCTATCCGAATCCCAGGAAAAACAGGACTGTTGTCCTCCGGCAGAACCGTATTGTTGAACTTCTCGGAATGGAGGTTGATGAAGAGTTTACGGCTCAAATCCTCTCCAGCCTCGGCTTTCAGGTTGAAGTCCAGCAGAAAGGAACATGGCAGGTTAGGGTTCCTTATCACAGGGTGGATATCGAAAGAGAAGCAGACCTTATCGAAGAGATTGCCCGTTTCTATGGCTATGACCGGATTCCTTCTCATTTCCCGCCTCTTAAGGTCTTGGAGCCGCCTCCGGACCCGAACAGGAAAAAAATAAATAAGGTGAGGCAGCTGCTCTTCTTCAGCGGCTTTGATGAAGTGCTCAACTTCAGTTTCTCCGAGCCTGAAAAGGAAGCTGTTTTTCAGACAGGAAAGCGAGCGATCGAGATCAGAAATCCCGTCTCTTCCAAGGCGTCTCTGCTCAGGACAACAATTCTCGGGGGGCTGCTGGAGAACATTGTCTGGAATAAGAATAGGGGAAGCGAAGGGGTTCACCTCTTCGAGATTGGCAACATCTATTTCTGGAAAGACGACACCACCCAGGAAGTGCTGACCCTTGGTCTGGCGACGACCGGCATTTTCGGCCTGCCTAATTGGCAGGAAAAGGAGCAGGAGACGGATTTCTTCCATTTGAAGGGAGCGCTGGAGTCGCTGATGACTCAGCTGAGATACGAGCCTTTTTCTTTCAAGAAAGAGAGTCATTTCTTTTTTGAGCCCGATTATTCACTTGCCTTGCAGGTCAAGAAGGAGAAAATTGGCTTTTTCGGGCTGGTCAAGAAAAGAATTCTCGATTTCTTCTCATTAAAAGATTTGGTCTGGGCTGCCGAGCTCGACTTCGGGCAGCTTTTGGAAAAGAAGCCTCAATTATTTCAGTATGTTCCTCTGGCCAGATTTCCAGGCGTCACTCGAGACATTTCATTTATCGCAGAAAAAGATGTTTCTTATCAGGAGGTCAAGGAGGCTTTAGAGAAGCTTTCCATACCCTATCTCGCCAGGTTTGACCTTTATGACCGTTTCTCTGGGCCCTCTGTTCCAAAGGATAAGATAAGCCTCTCTTTTCGTTTCGTTTATGT
>CAZJXZ010000420.1:0-2214 GCA_964549955.1 uncultured Eubacteriales bacterium | reverse complement strand
AGGTAGGTGACCAGGACTTCAGTGATCAGCCGGCTCTGGGCAAAGACGATGGTCTGAAGGTCATTCTGGATAAAGACTGAGGCCACTCGCCGTGATTCATTGACATAGGAGCAGCGGATGCCCAGGAATCTGTTGACCACTGGAGGATTATAAAAAATAAAATATTTCTCTCCCCGCGGTGCGCCGTTATCGTCGATGAGCGAGACCGGCTCCTCGACCATCTTTTCTGCCATCTCCAGCGGATTGGCGATGGTGGCCGTGCAGAGGATGAATTGAGGATGGGAGCCGTAGAACCTGGCGATTCTCTTCAGCCTCCTGATGATATTCGCCAGATGGCTGCCGAAGATGCCCCGGTAGTTGTGAAGCTCGTCGATCACTACGTATTTCAAGTTTTCAAAGAGCTTTATCCATTTGGTGTGGTGAGGGAGAATACCGGTGTGGAGCATATCAGGGTTGGTGAGGATGATGTGTCCGCGGGCCCTTATCGCTTTCCTCGCATCCTGGGGCGTATCGCCGTCGTAGGTGAAAATTCTGACTTCGGCAGGGAGGAGGTTGATCGTCTCATCGAGCTCAGCCCTCTGGTCCTGGGAAAGAGCCTTTGTCGGGAAGAGATAGATAGCGCGGGCCGATGGATTTTTGATGATGGCATCAAGAACAGGCAGGTTGTAGCAGAGCGTTTTTCCAGAAGCTGTCGGCGTGACCACAGCGATGTTTTTCCCCTCTTTGAGCAGCTGCCATGAGAGATGCTGGTGGGAATAGAGCTTCGAAAAGCCCTTGTCTTTCAGAGCCTTGACCAGCGAAGGATGGACATCAGACGGATACTCGGTGTATTTACCCTCCTGGGCAGAAATATGCTTTATGGCCCGGATTGATTCGTTCTTGACACCAATCTCTTCCAAAAGTCTTAAGGATTTAGCTAAATTCTTCTCTCTCTCTTCAATGCTCATCTTCGTCAACTCGTCCTCCAGTATATTATTATTTTTTTAGAAAAGCGGTCAATGATATTGAGCTTGACAGGCGGAACGAATTTAGCTAAAAAGGCAAACATAAGGTGATGAACAGGTCTAAAGATTGGTTTGAACAGGCGAAAGGCGATTTGAAGCATGCCCGGAACAGCCTTAAGGACGGCGATTACTCCTGGGCATGCTTTGCTGCTCAACAGTCAGCAGAGAAAGCTGTAAAGGCACTGTATATGAAAAAAAACTCCATTGCCTGGGGTCACTCCATATCTGAATTACTGGAGAGCTTGCCTGAGGATGCAAAGCCCGATGCTAAGCTCATCGATGAGGCAAAAAAGCTTGATAAATACTACATTCCCACCCGATACCCTAATGCCCATCCCTCTGGGCCATCATTCAAATATTATACAAAAGAGGAAGCCGGGGAGGCGATAAAAATCTGCGAGGAGGTAATTTCGTTCTGTGTCCGTAAGGGTCTTTAAGCTAAATAACGAAGAGATCATCATCAAATTGAAATCGTGGGCAGAGAGCTTATCTCACAATAAAGATGTGGTCGGGATAATCCTTTTCGGGTCGCTGGCAAAGAAGGAAGCCACTCCAGCAAGCGATGCTGATATCATAATCCTCTTGAGGGATTCAAAGGAGAGGTTTGATGACCGCATCCCCCATTTTCTTCCAAAAAAAATCGGGCTAACCGTTGAAGTCTTTCCTTACACCATCAAAGAGTTTCATTCATCGCTCAAGGAAAAATGGGGAGTGGCGAAAGAGGCTTTAGAGAATGGTATTCTTCTCTACGGAATAAATGCTTCAGACAAGACTCACCTTCGTCAGTGGTTCTTTAGTCTGAGTGAAGAGATTTCCGATAACTCTTAGAAGGGATTGAAACTACCTCATATAATTTTATATTGCTTTCTATTTTTAGCCTACCTATGAGGGATTGAAACATCTCATTATATTGCTCAAGGATTATCAAATTTTCGGGGGAACTCATAAAGGTAAAAAACCTTGTCCAGCATGTAAGTTGTGGTAAAATAATTCGTCATGCTAGAAGAAATAAGAGTCAAAAAAGCGGCTCAGCATAACCTGAAGAGAATCGATGTCAGCCTGCCGCGGAACAGGCTGATTGTCGTCACCGGGCCGAGCGGCTCCGGGAAATCGTCCCTTGCTTTCGACACTCTCTATGCGGAAGGTCAGAGGCGATACATCGAATGCCTTTCAGCCTATGCCCGCCAGTACATCGAGCAGATGGAGAAGC
>CAZJXZ010000419.1:0-2217 GCA_964549955.1 uncultured Eubacteriales bacterium | reverse complement strand
GATAAGGCCTGTGGGAAGACATCGCTTCAACCACATCGGCAACAGCTATGATCCTTGTTTCCTGGAGTATTTCCTTGCCAGTCAGACCTTTGGGATATCCGGAGCAGTTGAACATTTCATGATGTTGAAGGACAATTTTGGCAACTGGATAAAGAAACTGACTGCCATCTTTTTTATTCAATAAAAAGTCATCCGGTCCAGTGGACTCCTGATGAAGATTTTTGGCAAAAACTCCAGAAGCTTTCAGCATCTGATCGGCGGACAGAAGCTTCGAGTTCAAGAAGCTCTTTCCGGTCAATTCCTCTTTTCTGTAGCCAGTGAGCTTCTCTGCCGCTTTATTGCCGCTGACAAAATTCGCTTTCAGGTCGAATAAATAATAAGCATCTGGTGCATATTCGAACAATATCTTCAGACGATTCTCGATATTCATCAATTCTTCATGAGACTTTTATATGAGTTTAATCAATCCTCTTTATGTATGATTCTCAAGAGTGTTTTTTTACTTTTTTCTCACCTGGAATGGTGAAGAATTAAAGATAAAAATAACCCCCCTAAAATTGCTTAGATAGAACCCTTTCCAGAATAGAAACAGACTTGTCGATAAGCTCTGACTCGATGACCAGAGGAGGCGCGACCCGCATCACGTTTCCATACACGCCCAGTTTTCCGACCATCAAGCCGTTGGCCACGCATTTTAAAACGACCTCTTTCGCCACCCCAGGAGCAGGCTTCTTTGTCTTTCGGTCAGCCACAAATTCAATGCCGTAAACCAATCCTTTGCCGCGGATATCGCCGATCATCCTGTATTTCTCTTTCAGGCGGTTTAGTTTCCCTCTTAAATACTCTCCATTCTTAGCTGCTTTTTCTACAAGCCTCTCCTTTTCCATTATCTCCAGGACCGCCAGCGCTGCGGCACAGCTCAAAGGATTCCCGCCTGCTGTCGATGACATCTCACCTGTTTTAAGGGAGGAGATTATTTTCGCCCGGGTGACGACCGCCGCTATCGGGACACCGCTTCCGATTCCCTTTCCCAAGCAGAGGATATCTGGCTCGAGCTTCTCATGCTCGAAAGCCCACATCTTCCCTGTTCTTCCAAAGGACGACTGCACCTCATCGAGAACAATCAATAAATTTCTTTGAAAAGCCCATTTCTCCAGCTTCTTCAAATAGCCATCCGGAGGGAAGATGAATCCCGACGTTCCCTGATAAGGCTCGATGATTAATCCGGCGAGGCTTCCTACAGATTCGGCCTCGATGATTCTATCCAAATAATCTATGCAAAAAAGGCCGCAGTCAGGATATTCTTTCTCAAAAGGGCAGCGGTAGCAGTAGGGATAGGGAGCAAAGATTGTGCCTGGGAGGAGAGGGCCAAAATTTTTCTTAATTTTCGAAATTCCGCCGACGCTCATCGGCCCAAAACTTCTTCCATGAAACCCGCCCCAGAAAGCCAAGACCTCAAACTTCTGAGTGTGTCTTTTGAGTATGCGCAAGGCGGCATCCGTGGCTTCAGCGCCGGTAGAGGCAAAAAATACCTTATCGAGGTGAGGAGGCATGAGTTCGATAATCTTTCGGGCCAGATTCAAGCGTTCCGGCGTTGGAAAATCATAGGTGTTGAGCAAGCGCCTGGCCTGTCGGCAGATGGCTTCGGCAAGCCGAGGATGAGCATGGCCGACGTTGGTCACCAATACGCCTGAAGTCCAATCAATATAATGATTGCCGTCGACATCCCATATCTCAGCTCCCTGGGCATGGTCCCAGACCACCGGCGCCTGCCAGCTCATACAGGCCGGCTCATATTTCTGAGAAATTTTCAGAAATTCCTTTGTCCTTTTGGCTCTTTTCTCTTGCATTGGATTTCCTCTTTCCTTGAAATCAAAAGATGCCTCGCTTATTTAGGTTCTCTTGAATTATCTCCAAACTTTGAATCCAAAAAATTATTTCAATGACTGAAATCTTTCATATCATATCAAATATACTTTTAATTTAAAATTAACCAAAAATCGAAAATCACATTTTTCATCTTTTACCTCTTCAGTGTCACCATCTTAATATATGTGAAACAAGAATGCTCAGGCTGGGTAGTGAAAAAACTGTTTGAATAGCTCAGGCAAAGTGCCTCGAAAGCACGCCGCTTTTGACCCAGCGAGTCAAAAGCGGCTCGCTTCAAGGCTTCGCTCTCCTCTCCTAGCGGAGAGGAACCATGCCCGCTCAGCCTTT
>CAZJXZ010000418.1:0-2220 GCA_964549955.1 uncultured Eubacteriales bacterium | reverse complement strand
TGTATGCCGAAGAGGAGAAAGTAGAAGAAGATTAATACAGTTTTTTCAACCTAACCCCTCTCATTTTTTCCATTCTGTTATGTAGGCCAGACATGTTCTTGACATCTTTTTTTGTCACGATTTATACTTCCTCACGATGATTGGATGGGCAAAATGGGGACAAAGATGCTCAATCGACCTTCTCAACTGAAAATGAAATTCTTATCGAAGAGAGTGTTTGACTGGCGGTCAAGAGGTCGCGGGTTCAACTCCCTCAGCTCCACCATTTTTTTATTCTATATTTTTCTCCTGGGTTGAGCGCCTTTGCTTGTTTTGAGTTTTAGATCCTGATATTATATTTGCAGCGATTATCAATTGATTCTTTTATAATAGACAATCTAATTTTGTTAATAAGGCGTTGAAAAAAGATCAACGATGAAGCAGCGAAATTAATATAATTTGAGTTTTCTTGGACATTTTTCGATAAGTGAAAGAAAAATACCTACCTTGCGATGGTGCCAACTTGCTCTTGAAGAGGCCAAGGAAGAGGGAAGAGAAATTAATAGCGAACTTAATGAAATTATTCGAAAAGTGGGCTTTGTAGGATGTCAAATAAATAAGGTGATAGAATGAGCAAAGTTAATGAAATTATCAAGAAAGAAGAAAGCGAAGACCTGGAATTCAAAGAGAACTGGCGGGACGAGTATATTAAAATCCTCTCAGCCTTTGCCAACTCAAAGGGTGGTAGGCTCGTTTTAGGCATAAATGACAAGCGTAATGTTATTGGAGTTAATAACTGGAAAAAATTATCAGAAGATATTCCATCAAAGACTAGGGAGAAATTTGGATTGACTCCATCAGTCAAACATGCCGAGATTAGCGGTAAAAAATTGATTATTATTGAGATTAAACCCTCACAGGTACCAATATCCTATAATGGAAAGTATTATCGGCGGAGCGGAAGCACTACAGTAGAAATAAGTGGATTAGAACTTGCAAACTTTCTTTTATCAAAGGCTGGAAAGACATGGGATGCTCTTGCTTCTGATGCTGATTTTAAAGACATTGATCTAAACTCAGTAAATCTTTTTAAGAGTCTCACGAGAAGAAGAGTCCCGAGCATATCTGATATTGATTCTGTTGAGAAGGTTTTTACTAATCTTAAGCTCATAACTGAAGATGGCAAAGTGACAACAGCAGGCCTTTTGCTTTTTGGAAAAGAATCTCATAAATTTTTTATATCTGCTAAAACAAGAATTGGAAGGTTTAAAACTTCTACGACTATACTGGATACAGTGATTGTGGAAGGGAACCTTTTTAATCAACTGGACAGGACTGTTGAGGCAATCAAAAAACATTTGAACGTCAGGTTTGATATTAGGGGCATTGAACGCCAGGATATCTGGGATTATCCCCTTGAAGCAATCCGAGAAGCTGTTATTAATGCTCTTATACACAGAGATTATTTAAGCGCAGCCGAAATTCAGATCAGGGTTTATGACGACAAGATTTGGATGTGGAATCCTGGCAAGCTTCCAGAAGAGCTAAGCATAGAAGATCTAAAGAAAGACCATTCTTCATACCCTAGAAATCCTTTAATTGCCAATGTCTTTTATCTTGCTGGTTTTATCGAGCGCTGGGGCTCAGGGACAAAGAGGATTATAGATTTATGTAATGAACAGGGATTGCCAGAACCGGATTATAAAGAAGAGCAAGGTGGATTTAGCGTCTGGTTTTACAAGAACATTTACACTGAAGAAAATTTGAGAAAAATAGGACTCAATGAAAGACAGATTAAGGCGGTATCATATGTTAAAGGAAGAGGAAAGATAACCAATAAAGAATATCAAGAAATAACAGGAATATCTAAACCGACAGCTACAAGGGAACTTGAAAAGCTTGTAGACATGAATATATTAGAACAAAAAGGTATTACTGGGAAAGGGACCTTTTATATACTAGCAAAGGGCTCATAAAGGGCTCAAACGGCTTATAAAGGGCTCATAATGGACTTAAATGGCCAAGATTACCATAAAGGTTTCGAAATAATAACGATTCCGAAAATAAAATAGCTGGCGCTTAAGAGGCATCAAAGGGCGCTATAGAGGCGAAATGATAGAGCACATAAAACCAAATTCAAGCTAATTGAGATTGGCGTTGACAACAAGTCCCCTGGTCTTATATTTCAGCTCGGTTGCGATATGGTTTGCAGAAAAACTTTAATTTGAGCCTCCTTGTCAG
>CAZJXZ010000417.1:0-2225 GCA_964549955.1 uncultured Eubacteriales bacterium | reverse complement strand
GACTGCCCAAGTGCTCTACACAATCGTCGGCGGGAAAGTTCTCTATCAGAAATGAATTAACTTTATTAGAGCCTCAGTTTATAGTCTACTTTTTTTATTAACTAACTTAGATTACTCATGAATTCAGAAGAAACGAATAATCCAAACTAATACAAGCGCATTAAGTAAAGTGTCATTGCGAGGAACGCAGTGACGAAGCAATCTCATCTAATAGGTTGAGATTGCCGCGCTCCCTGCGGTCGCTCGCAATGACAGTATAAAGATATTTAATGCGTTTTTATTAGAACCTCATTCCTTCATTTTCATATTTTTTACTTGATAAAAAAGAGTCGAGCGAGGAGGTAAGGATGAAAAAGCGACATGCTTCAAAATTAGCTTTTATTCTGATTATCAGCCTTGTCTTTTTATTTGTTCCTGTTTCCTTTTGTCAGCCCAGGGAACAGATGGTCAAGGTTATCGTTGCTCCTGACCACCCTGATTGGGAATATAAATTAGGTGAAAAGGCTAAGTTTACGATTTCAGTTCTGCAATATGGGAATCCGGTCAACAACCTGGCGGTGAGATATGAGATTATGCCTGAAAAAATGGAGCCAATAAAATCCGAGACATTGTTCTTAAAAGAAGGCCGGGTTACAGTCGACGGCGGAACGATGAAAACTCCTGGATTCATCCAGTGCTGGGCTTATGCCACTGTTGACGGAAAAGAATATTCAGGCTTGGCCGCAGCAGGCTTTGAACCTCTAAAAATTCAGCCGACAACAGAGCTGCCCAAAGATTTTATCGACTTCTGGGAAAAGGCGAAGGCCGAGGCAGCCAAAATCCCGCTCGATGCCAAAATGACTCTTTTGCCCGAGCGCTCGAGCGAAGCGGTCAATGTCTATCAGGTGAGCTTCCAGAACTTTCGCGAAGGTTCGCGCATCTACGGGATTTTGTGCGTACCTAAGAAGGAGGGCAAGTTTCCGGCCTTGCTTCGTGTTCCTGGCGCAGGCATAAGGCCTTATTCCGGGGATGCGGCCACAGCCAAGAAAGGAGTCATCACCCTTGAGATTGGGATCCACGGCATTCCTGTGACCATGGACGCGGCTGTCTATATAGACCTCTTTAATGGAGCGCTCAATGAGTACTGGTTTTCTAATCTGGATGACAGAGACCATTATTATTACAAGCGCGTCTACTTGGGATGCGTCCGAGCTGTGGATTTTATCTTCAGCCTGCCTCAGTTTGACGGCGAGAAGTTGGCCGTGACAGGAGGAAGCCAGGGTGGAGCTCTGTCCATTATCACCGCAGCCCTGGATTCGAGAGTGAAGTGGCTGGCTCCCATCTACCCTGCGCTCTGCGACCTCACCGGCTATCTCAGCGGCAGGGCAGGCGGCTGGCCGCACATGTTTGACAAGAAAAGTTACGCCTTTAACGCCAAGAAGGATAAGATCGAGACCTCAAAATATTATGATGTGGTGAATTTCGCCCGCCTGGTCAAGGTGCCGGGATATTATTCCTGGGGGTTTAACGACACTGTTTGCCCGCCGACCTCTATGTACGCTACCTATAATGTCATCAAAGCTCCGAAAAAACTGCTTCTCGTCCAGGACACCGGCCACTGGACCTATCCTGAGCAAGTGGAGAAAGTCGAAGCCTGGCTGGCTGGCGTCCTGCTCGGCGAAGGAAGCGGGGAAAGGAGATAAGAAATGGCGGCAAACATCCAGACCATCCTGCGCGGTCAAATACTCGACCGGCGCCAGAAGCTTGAGAGCGCAGCCAAACTAATTGGAGAAAACCCTGAAATTGCCCGGCTCTTGCAGGAAGTTGATGCGGCTCTGAAGCGCATAGATGAAGGCACTTACGGGTTATGCAAAGTCTGCAAGGAGCCGATTGAAACCGAGAGGCTCATTGCCGACCCTCTGGTTCAATTCTGCCTCGACCACCTGACACCGAATCAACAACGCGCCCTTGAAGATGACCTTGAGCTCGCTTCTCAAATTCAAAAAGGATTGCTTCCAAAGCAAAATCTCCGTTTTGGAATCTGGGAAGTTTCCTATCACTATGAGCCGGCAGGTCCTGTCAGCGGAGATTACTGTGACCTGGTGACTTCCGATAGAGGCGACCTGTTCTTCATCCTGGGTGATGTCTCAGGAAAGGGTGTTGCCGCTTCCATGCTCATGGCTCATCTCCACGCCATGTTTCGAACGCTCATTCCTCTTGGCTTGCCCCTCAGCCAGATTATGGAA
>CAZJXZ010000416.1:0-2226 GCA_964549955.1 uncultured Eubacteriales bacterium | reverse complement strand
TCTGCTTAATTGCCACAGCCGCCTACGGCTCTCCATTACATTCTTCCGTAAAAATTCTTCGAGATTTCAGGGACACATACCTTATAACGAGCAAGCCTGGCCGGCTGTTTTTAAACCTCTATTATAAATATTCGCCGTCGATTGCGGCTTTCATAGCAAAACACAGGGCATTGAGGTTTGTGGTTCGGCTGAGCCTCCTGCCCCTAGTGGCTTTTAGCTACTCGATGCTCCGTCTCGGCCCAATTCTTTCAACAATTATTTTTGTATTTATTCTTGCTATTCCAATCTCCATCATTTCTCTCCATAGGATCAAAAAGAAACGGCAGGCCTCCCCCTAACTTATCCCTTCCATCTCAGACAAGCTCTTGAAACAGACCACTTTGTGGGAGGCGGTTTATTGACAGAAAGAGCAATTTTGTGTATTTATTCTCCATAAATCGAGTTTCAAATTTTTCAAATGTTGGAGGATGCTCTAGATATTAGAAGGGGGATAAGCATGAAATCACGAATCAAAGCCTTTATAGCTTTTTTAATATTTGTTTTATTCACCCTCGCCGGAACTTTGCTCGCTCAGGAAAAGGATGTGGAAGGGAGCAAAGACCATCCCCTGCTTCCCAGGATGCCAAACTTCTACATCAGCGGCTATGAAGAGTCCGAGCAGGGCTCCTCAGAATTTTACGATGCAGAAGACAATGAAAGTGTCATCGAAGGCCACAAATGGGTGATTTCCTATACTTTGAAGGAAGGCTTTTTGGCACCCGACCAATCCAAAGTAAGGCAAAATTATGTGAATATCGTCAGGAAAATCGGCGGAAAGGTCTTCGATGATCTCGGCGAATATTTAAAGATTGCAAAGCGTGATAAGGAAATCTGGGTCTATGTCTGGGTCAGCTCTGAAGGCAAGGACTACGAGTTGACGATTGTCGAAAGGCCAGCCGAAAAACAGCCAATGACTGATGATACAGATGCCATGGCAAGCGAGATAAGAGCCACAGGCCATGTCGTCGTTTACGGCATTGACTTTGAGCTTGACAGCTATAACCTTAAGCTTGAATCCGAGCCAAAGCTTAAGGCAATTGCCGAGATGCTGAAGGCCAATGATTCGCTTAATGTTTATGTTGTCGGTCATACCGACATGAGCGGCGAGCTTGAATATAACCTGCAGCTCTCCGAGAAGAGGGCTGAGGCCGTGGTCAAGTCTTTGGTGGATGACTACGGCATCGAAGCCTCGCGTCTCAAGGCAAAGGGGGTCGGCTCTCTCTGCCCGGTCAGCAGCAATCATACATGGGAGGGCCGGAAGCTGAATCGCAGGATCGAGCTGGTCGAAATGCGTTAGCCTTAATTTTTAATTAGAGAATTAAAATTTGACTTTTTTGACAAAATGAGCAATCCCCAAATTAGCTATATTGCCACATCGCCTATTTTTTTCATATCATAAACCTGCTTTTTCTGAATGAGAGCACAATTCGTCGGCTATCGGAAAAAGAGAGCCTCAATTCATTCTAAAAGGAGGAAGCTAAGCGATGCCTGAGATGAAATTGAAAAAATATCTCTCAATCGTTTCTCTCTGTCTTTTTCTGTTTATCCCTTTCAAGGCTTTTTGTCTTGATACCGTCCCACGCGCCCAGTATCTGGCTTATGCCCGCTCTTCTGCTGACTGGACATGGACACATTATGATGAGCTGATTGAAAAATGGAAAAAAAGCTTTGACCCTGAGAATGTTTTCGGCTACCGGCCACCAGGCGGACTCCTGGAAACGGCGGTCATCTACGCCTATCTCTTTGAAAAAGATAAAAAGCAACAATACGCTGACCGCTCCAAAAGAATCCTGCTCAACTACGGAGATTTCCGCTCGATTTATCCTGAATGGGCTAAGAAGAAAAGAGCTGATTATGCTGACGGCGTCCCCGCCCTTCCTGATTTCTTCACAGCCATGCTCTATATTCGCGCTTATGACAGCCTCCATCGCCAGAAAATCTTCAGCAATGAAGAGGAAGAGAAGATTGAAGCATCCATCTCCGAGAGCATGACCTATCTTCTCCGCACTCAGGAATGGGGACCGATGAACCGCACAGCCTTGCGCGCCTTATCCTTGGCCTGGGCCGCGCGTGCCCTGCCCCATCATCCGGAAGCCAAAAAATGGGAAATGCAGCGAAGAGCCCTCGGTGACGATAACTGGGGAAACTGGCAGATTGAGGATGCCACAATCTACCACGGTGTCTGGC
>CAZJXZ010000415.1:0-2226 GCA_964549955.1 uncultured Eubacteriales bacterium | reverse complement strand
TCTTTTTCTTTCACTTTCATGCGCTCGACATCTTCCTCTTTCAAATCCCCAAAAAAGCTTCTTAACTTCTGTGCCTTGATTTGATTTAACTCTTCACCCTGCTGCCCTTCATAGATGACCTGCCGGTAGAATTCCGCATGCTTGGCTTCAAAAAGTGTGTTCCAGAGCTCGATTTTCTTTTCCAAGGGCTCAGCCTTGGCCTTTTCCCAGAAAGAATAAAAATCAGGCATGAGGGAGATGATACGGTAGGATGATGGTTCTTGAGAGAAAGATATGCCTGAGGTCAGTAAAATCAGGTTGGCAAAATTGAGAAGAAGTCCAATTCCCTTAGTTTTAATCCGATTGTTGTTCATCGTCTTCACCTCCTATTGATTTTAAAATCTTTCTCCCCATTTCTCATAATAAGCTGTCTCTGCTAAAGACTTTCTTATACGGGGTAAAGGCTTTTCAGCAGGATAGCCCACAGCGAGGACGGCCATCAATCGGGCATCGTCCGGAGCCTGAAGAATTTGTTTGATTTCTTCTTCGATAACCAGCAGAGCCCCCATCCAGCATGAGCCCAGGTCCAGGGTTTTTGCTGCCAGCAGGATATTCTGGCAGGCGTTGGCCACAGACTGGATGTTCCAGATTCTCTCTATCTCTGAAAATTCCTTATCCGCTTCTTCTCTTTGGAGCTGGCTGAAGACAAAGATGAAGATAGGCGCTGTGAAATGCCCGGACCAGAAGGCCTTAATTCTTTCCACTGGAATTCCTCTTTTCTGATAATAGTCTTTCATCCTCTCCGCGAATAAATCGAAGATTCTGCTTTTTGTTTCTTTATCCTTGACCACCACAAATCTCCACGGTTGGTCGTTATTGCTCGATGGCGCCCATGTGCCCATATAGAGGAGCTCTTCGATGAGAAAGGGGTCGACGTCTCTGTCCTGGAATCTTCGGATACTCCTTCGCTCCTTGATGGCTCTTAAAGCTGGATGGGATTCGATTTCAGCCAGTTCGCTTTTCTTGCCCGCACCAGGAAAGAGCAGCTTTTCTGCCACACTCAGGGCGAAGCTTTCAAAGTAGGGCCAGTTTCCGCTGATGATATTCTGGTCGGTGACGCAGACCTCGGAAACGTATTTTCCTCCGGCTTCGGTTAAATTCTTCATAATCTCCTTGTGACCGGTGGTGGTATGGCCCTTGATGACCCCCGCTTCAGCCAGTGCATATGGTCCGTGGCAGATGGCGCTCAAAAGAAGTCCTTTTTTGTCCCCCTCTTGAATGAGCCTTGAAACAAGCTCTCTATTCTTTTCTATAAGATTTTTTGGGCTGTTTCCTCCTGGCAGGAAAATCGCCTGATAGCCTTCGACGTCGGCCTTGGAGAGAAGAAGGTCAGCCTTTATCTTACGGAATTCTGTTTTTTCCAATCCTTTTGAGGTCACAGTCCACAGATGGCCGGTCAAAAGCTCTTCGCTTCCGGCAATTATCACCTTCGCCTTCCATTTTTCCAGAAGAGTTTTGATGACCATCAGCTCTTGGTAGTCAAAGTCGTCTCCGAGCAGGACTAAAATTTTGAAGGACGATAGGTCATAATCAAGTGTTCGCCCCGAATCCTCCCACCAGACCTGGCTGGAAAGAGATAGGGGATGAACGAGCAGGATGAATCCAAGAAAGATGATGAAAAGCAGTTTTTTCTCAAACATTCCTGCCTCCAATCTTTTTTAAATTAAAGCATCCTTAAATCCGTGGTATGAATTGGCTCAGGCTGGGTGTCGAGAAGACCGTATGGAAGGCGAAGGCAGAGTGGTTCGAAAGCACGCCGCTTTTGCCCCAGCGAGGCAAAAGCTGCTCGGTTTCAGGCTTCGCTCTCCTCTCTCTTCGAGAGAGGAACCTTGCCCGCTCAGCCTTCCACACGGCTTTTTCACCGCTCTGCCTTCGCCATGTGCTACAAAGCGGCGTGTCTTCGAAACACCCAGCCTGATCCGTAGCCTTGTTTTCCATCGCCAAAAAACTCTCTCAATCTATTCTCAGGATTAAATCTCTGAGGAACTTATCCTGGAGATGGCGAGCGGGCAAGGAAGCTTCGGTCGCGTATTTATACTGCCTGGTCAAGAGAATGGCCACGATTTTTTTCTTCTTATTCTCCAGATTCCATTGGGCAGCTTGAAAGATTCCCTTGCCGGTGAAGAAAGCTTTTTGCTGTTCGTTTTCAGGCTCCTTGAACTGGCATCTTCCCCATATCCTGGCGAT
>CAZJXZ010000414.1:0-2228 GCA_964549955.1 uncultured Eubacteriales bacterium | reverse complement strand
GGCTTGAGAAATGACATTTGTCAAATACCCGCTCAATCCTGTTTTTTTCAAGATGTCCAAAACTTTTTCTTGAGAGAGGCTCCTATTCAGCCGGAGCGACTCGAGAATGCGGATGATGGAAAGGGCGACTTCAGCGGTCTGGCCAACCTCTCTCTGTTTATCCTTGAGAAAGCTTATAGCCTCAAAGAGCACGGCATTTGCCTCTCCGTAAGAAATAGGTTCTCGAAATCCATAAAGCTTTGCCCACTCAGGTCGGCTAAGGATGTCGTTGACATGAGACTGAATCAGGAATGTGGCGCGGCCGATCAGCTTGAGGTTACTCGGGCTGACATTGGTCATCGTATTCCCGATAACTTTGCCCAAGCGTGCCATGACCGCAGTTGAATGAGCGTTGAGGAGAGTTTTTAGGGCAATTTGCTGGTTGAGACAAAACGGGTCGTTTTTGTTTTTTATGCTCACAGCCACAAAGCAGCGACCTGGATTGCGCTCAAAGCCAGGTATTTCCTTGATGAGCTTTGATACCTGCGCCGAGGATTTATTGCTGATAAGCACAACAGCCGCATTTGCTCCCTCTTTCAGGAAAAGGTCGATGAATTTTCTGACATCCGAGTTCTTTTTTCTGAGTTCCTCTTCCTCGGGTGAGATGCAGACTGCGACTCCAAGGTCTTGCTTTTTAGGCCCGTAGTTTTTTATGTTAGATTCAGCAAAAGAAAAATCATAAAGATACTGCTGGTCATCGCCGGCATTCCTGAGGCTTTGGAGGGCTGCCTTCTTAAGGTAAGAGTCTTCGATTCCTTCTTCAAAGGGCTTTTGATAAAAATTAGGATTTAAGCCCTTGAAAGGTCTTCCCAGAAAGGCCTGCCAGGCATCCTCAAGATTGGCTGCAGGTGTCCAGACCTGAATCCAGCATCTCCTGCTCGGCTCCTTGACCGTATCCAGGGGAAATAGCCGGAAGGTTGGGCTTCTTTCCGTGCTGTCGATAAAGACGCTGATCAAGGCTCTTCGGGCAAAATAGGTCGAGAAGTGCTCTGTTTGATAAGTCTCAGCCTCGAGCTCGGTGAGCTTGGCAACGCAGAGCAGGCTATCTTTAACCTGTCTGTGGATGGCAGAAAATTCCTTCAGTCTCTCTTCAAGAGAGGTCTCTTCTTCAAAGCCGAGCCTTGCCATCTCTGGTTTAGAGAGGAACTTTCTTAAAGCGCGCTCCAGCGTTGTCTGGAGAATATTTCCGACGACAAAGGTTTCGATGGTCGTCGCCTGCATCCGGGTTGAGCCGGTTATGGCCTGAGGCCCGGTGGTCAGGTTTATCTTTGTGATGCCGGGCTCCTCGATCACTCTCCGGCTGCGCTCAAAAGGGAGTAGCCTCTCATCCGGGTTGTTGTAGATAAAGTAGAGCTTTTTTCTCGTTTCTTCCGCTTGATAGGCGTTTGCCTTCTTCCACTGGTCTAAAGCGGCAAGGATCGTTCCGATAACTGAAGAAGTCTCTCCTCCTTCAGTGACACAGATGACCACGTCTCCTCTTTCGACCTTTCTCTCCTCGAGCTGAAGGCGTCCGATAAGCTGCAGGTCTTCGAATCCTTCGAGCGAGCTGATGAGAGCCCGGTCACCGCCGGTCATCTCTCCGATGAGCCGCTCCTCGATGGAGTCTCCGAGCTTTAATTTGATTTTCGACCAGATCTTCTTCTCTGTTCTGGCCTTTTTCCAGAAGGGACGCCAGAGTGCGCTCTCCATTTGCTTTGCCAGCCGGCCAGTGGCACCGCAGCCATAGATATATATTTTTTTGCCGGAAAGGATGGCTTCTTCTAAAGCTTGAGCGGCCTGCTGCAAAGGTTCTTTTTCTTTAAGCAGAGTATCAAGCTTTTCCACTATGTCTTCGTCCACAGAGAAAAGCTGGCCAAGGCCTTGTTCGAAATGCTGCTGGATTGTATTGCTGAGATTCCATGTTTTAGGGTGACGCTGCTCGGTGAGAAGGGTATGGAGCTGAAATTGAGTCTTGTTCCGGACATAGTCAACCGATTCAGGAGAAGAGGTTATTCCCAAGAGCTTGAGCAACCCGGTTTCTTTTTCAGCGATGGGCCGGGCTGCCTGTTTATCACTTGGCTGAAGCTTGCCTGGAATTAAAAGAAAAGCAAGAACGAGAAAAAGAGAAAGAAAAGTTTTGGATTTTGCGTTGCTAATCCATGATATGAAGAGGATCAGGCTGGGTGTTGAGAAGACCGTATGGAAGGCTG
>CAZJXZ010000413.1:0-2229 GCA_964549955.1 uncultured Eubacteriales bacterium | reverse complement strand
ATGACAAATGAAGATGTGACCCCCAGCCTTCCCGATTGCTTTTATTTCGATGTTTATGCTATCATGCTAATAAAATGGAAAATCAAAATGGAGGTTGAAAATTATGGGAATCACCCTAAACTATAAAGAGCTTATTGTTAAAGACCTTGAAGAACTACCCCCTGAATTAATTCAAGAGGTAATCGACTTTATTGAGTTCTTGAAAATCAGAAAAATGAAGAAGACCGGCGTCAATTATGAGTCATTACTATTACAGCAGGAGAGCCTGAGCAGAATTTGGAAAGCAGAATCTGAGGATCTATATGAGTTATAAAAAAGGGGATATTGTTGTCGTTAAGTTTCCTTTTATTCTTAAAGAAGAGTCTGAAAAACAAAAAGGAAGGCCTGCATTGGTTATTTCTAACGATAAAGTCAAAAAGAGATACAATGATGTAATCTTAGCAGCCATAACATCTCACATCCCCACAACCATTATGGAAGCCGAAATTATATTAGAATCCACATATTTAACCGGTTTATTAAAAAGGTCATTGTTGAGGTTACCCTCTGTGCCAATATAGATGAGACACCGACCCCTTTGAAATTACTGTAGAGGGTGAGGAGGTTCTCAGAGTATGATAAGTGAGAAAATTAGATTGGGACAGAGAATGGAAGAATTCCGAAGGACGAGGGGAGATCTCTGTCCCGGGAATAGCCAGGGGGACCATTCCATGCCATTGTCGCTGGTCAATCCGCCCGATCCGGAGGTTCCGGAGAAAGCCGCCCGTCGTCGTTTCACCGTGGAATACAAGCTCCAGATTTTGCGTCAAGCAGATGTCTGCAGCGATGTGGGAGGCGTGGGAGCTCTTTTGCGGAGGGAAGGTCTTTATTCTTCTCACTTGACCACCTGGCGACGGCAAAGAGATGCCGGGATTCTTTCTGGCTTAAGACCGAAACCGCGGGGCCGTAAAGCGAATCCGATCCATCCTCTCGAGGTCGAGAACGAGCAATTGCGTAAAGAAAATAGCCGACTGCAGAAACGTCTGAAGCAAGCCGAGTTGATCATCGAGGTGCAAAAAAAAATTTCACAGATGCTGGGGATCCCGCTGGAGACCTTGGAGAAGGGAGAGGACGATTGATGGAAGTGGTGGAAGTCCTCACGCCGGAAGTGGGAACCAAGCCGGCCTGTGCTGCCGTGGGGATCAGTCGGGCCAGTGTGTATCGTTTCCGAGTGCGAAGGAAAAGGCCTTCCGCCGAACCGCAAAAACGTCCTTCTCCCTCTCGGGCTTTGAAGGTTGAGGAGCGGCAGCAGGTGCTCGATGTCCTCCATTCGGAGAAGTTCGTGGATCAAGCCCCGCAGGAGGTCTATGCGGCCCTTTTGGACGAAGGTCAGTATCTTTGTTCCGTCCGGACCATGTATCGGCTCTTGGAGGCGCATCAAGAGGTCAAGGAGCGAAGGGATCAGCTTCGTCATCCCGTTTATCAGAAGCCTGAGCTCTTGGCTACGGCCCCCAATCAGGTTTGGTCTTGGGATATCACCAAGTTGTTAGGGCCGGTGAAATGGACCTATTTTTATCTTTATGTCGTTCTGGACATCTTCAGCCGTTATGTCGTGGGCTGGATGATTGCCAGTCGGGAGTCTGCGGTCTTGGCCCAGAAGTTAATCCAGGACACCATCGAGAAGCAGAACATCCCGCTGGGGCAGTTGACGATCCATGCCGATCGGGGTCCTTCCATGAAGTCGAAACCGGTTGCTTTTCTGCTTGCGGATTTGGGAGTGACCAAGACGCACAGTCGGCCCCATATGCGGGATGACAACCCCTATTCGGAAGCTCAGTTTAAAACGCTCAAGTATCGTCCGGATTTTCCGGAGCGGTTTGGCAGTCTGGAAGACGCCCGGGGTTTTTGCCAGGTTTTCTTTCCTTGGTATAACAAGGAACATCACCATTCGGGAGTTGGGCTGATGACTCCCCATGTTGTTCACTATGGCCTGGCCAAAGAAGCATTCGAGGCGAGGCAAAAGGTTTTATTGGCCGCCTATGAAGCGCATCCGGAGAGGTTCGTTCGGAAAGTCCCGGTGCCCCTCCCGCTTCCGCAGGCAGCTTGGATTAATCCACCGAAACCGGCCAAGGAGAGCGAGAATTTGCTACACTAAATTCTCATAACCCGTGTCTCATTTTTATTGACACATTCCGAACCACATCCAATCCATTCGCTCCGGGATGGTCAGCATGAGCTCCCGTTCAGACC
>CAZJXZ010000412.1:0-2237 GCA_964549955.1 uncultured Eubacteriales bacterium | reverse complement strand
CCTCCGTAGCTTGAATAGCCGCTGATGGACAGCTGTCCTTTTGTGCCCCGGCCGGCTGTCTTTCCTTTGCCCGAGCCTGGACCGCGGCCGACCCTCTTTTTATCTTTTCTCGAACCTTTGGCCGGGTGAAGACTGCTCAGATTCATTTTGATTCCAAAACCTCCACTTTGACTAAATGAGGAACTTTCTTGACCATCCCCCAGACCTCAGGACAATCTCTGCGCACAACCTCAGAATTCACCTTCCCCAAGCCCAGTCCCTTCACCACTTCCCTCTGTTTCTGCGGATGTCCGATGAGGCTTCGGACAAGCTTTATCTTCAATTTTTTTTCGAGGGGCTTGATAGGTTTGGCTGCAGCTTTTCGCTCTTCCGGGCTTTTTTTCGCTCTTCTTTCTTTCATTCCCATATGGTTTCCTTTGTCTTTCCTCTGACCTTGGCCACATCCTCTGGATTCTTCAGCTTTTTCAGAGCATCCATGGTGGCATGGGCCACGCTTATCGAATTGCTGCTCTTGATCGACTTGGTCAGGACATCCTTCACTCCAGCCAGCTCCATGATGACTCTCACTGCGCCTCCGGCGATGACTCCCGTTCCTTTTGATGCTGGGCGCAGAATGACAATCCCTGCTCCATGATGTCCGGTGATGAAGTGGGGGATTGTTGTTCCGTAGAGCGGCATTTTAATCATATTCTTCTTGGCGCTCTCCACGGCTTTGGCAATGGCCATGGGAACCTCCCGAGCTTTTCCTTTGCCGATTCCAACCAAGCCTTTCTCGTTGCCGACAGCGGCCAGCGCTGAAAAGCTGAGATTCTTTCCGCCTTTGACAACCTTGGTGACTCTTCGAATAGAGATCACCTGATCCTTCAGTTCAGCCTCTTCTTCAAGCTCTATTATTTCCTCTTGTTTTTCTTCTTCTTTTTCTTCGTCCACGAAAATCCCTCCTTGAAGAGTCCCTTAAAAAATTATTCCTTCTTTTCTCATGGCCTCGGCCAGGGCCTTGATCCGGCCATGATAGGGATAGATTCCTCTGTCAAAAACTATTTTATTGATATTCTTCTCCTTGAGCCTCTTGCCCATGATGCTGCCCAATTTCTGGCAAGCTTCAATTTTCTTATAATTCTTGTTTTTCTGCTTGAACTCTTTCTCCAGAGTCGAGGCGAAAACCAGAACACGGCCATTCTCGTCATTAAAGGCCTGGGTATAGACATAACGGTTGCTCTTGAAAACGCAAACCCTGGGCCTCTCAGAAGTGCCCCTGAGTTTCTTGCGGATTCTCTTTCTAATTCTCTCTTTGGCCTTTTTCTTGACTACAACTTTATCCCTGTGCACTGGTCACTCCTGCTTTGCGTTCTTTCTTAATCAAGCGCTCACCAACATAACGAATCCCTTTGAGCTTGTAGGGGTCTGGCCTGCGAAATCGGCGAATCTCATCTGCGACTTGACCGACCCGCTGCTTATCGATTCCCTTAACCGTGATCAAAGTCGGCTTTTCGACGATGAGCTGGATATCCTTCGGCACCTGATAGATAATCGGCCTGGCAAATCCCAAGGCCAGCTCAAGCTTGTCCTTCTCCAGCTTGGCTCGATACCCGACTCCAACGATTTCCAGCTCCTTGGAGAAACCCTGGGTGACGCCGATAAGGGCGTTGTTGGCTAAGCTCCGGCATAAGCCATGGAAAGAGCGCTGCTCTTTGGAATCATCCGAGCGGGTCAGGACGAGGCGCCTGTCCTCGATTTTTGCTTTTATCCCTGGCGGCAAGCCCACAGAGAGTTTTCCTTTAGGACCCTCAAATTCGAGCCTCTCGGCAAGGACACTCACCTTGACCTGCTCCGGCAATTCTAGAGGTCGATTTCCTACTCGAGACATGTCGATGCTCTCCCTTTTTCCGTGCTCACCAGATGTGGCATAAAACCTCTCCGCCGAGTCCAAGCTCTTCACACTTTTTCCCGGCCAGAATTCCCTTTGAAGTGGAGATAATCACGATACCCAAGCCGTCAAGAACCTTGGGGATAGAGTCTGCCTTGCAGTATATTCGCCGACCCGGCGTGCTGACCCTACGCAGCCCTGTAATCGCGCTCTCATTCTCCTCTACGTATCTTAGGGTAATATTGAGAATGCCCTGCTTGTCATCGTCGATAACCTTGAAATTTTTTATGTATCCCTCATCCTTCAAAATCTTGGCAATCTCGACATTCACCCGGGAAGAGGGAATGTTCACTTCTTTTTTCTTGACATG
>CAZJXZ010000411.1:0-2238 GCA_964549955.1 uncultured Eubacteriales bacterium | reverse complement strand
AATCTTTTCCAGGCGCATGAGCAGAATTTGGCCAATTTCTCTTGCCATACGCTGTCGCTCATCCTCTATTCGCTTCTGAGAAAGTTCCCGTTCTTGCCTTATCATGCGCCAAGCAAAAATTATAAGGAGCAAGCTCGGCAAAATGACAGCGATTAAAAACAGAAAAAACTGCTTGCGATGGCCGCGCGAATTTATCGGCATGGGAGTGGCCTTTATGCGGAGATTATTTTAGTAAGAAGGATATCGAAAGTTGTCATGAAAATGTCATGAGATCAAGCGCTTTTCTATTTATTATCCTTTTTTCTTCTCCATTAGCTTATAACATAGGAAATAACTGCGGTCAAACAACCTGCGTTTCTATGAATGTTCTACGAGTTAAGTAAGATTCTTAACACGAGGGCAGCTGATTTAATAGAGGATGTTGACTCTCAATTAAATGCTTGATTAATCAATTGATTAAAGTTGCTTGATGTATTCTATGAAATTCTCATAATCTTCAATATTCTGATTTAGAACGATAAAGCCAGGATAGAATGCAAATACAAGCAGCGAATAATACGAGGGCACCCCTTTTATTCTTATTTCTTCTTGAGGTTCTCTTTAGGCAAAAAATTCTCCATCACCCAAACTTCGGCTCTGTACTGGCCAGCAACAAAGGCAATACGCTTTCCATCAGGGTGAACACGCAAATTCTCTATACGGTCCATCGCCAATCCAAATTTTTGCGGTTCTCCGCCTTCAGCAGGAATTCGCCACAGCTCGCATGTCTGTTCTTGGGGATTGGCCTGGGAGAGCACTTTAGAAAAAATTATTTCTTTCCCTTCAATAGTCCAGGCAATAGAACTCAACCCTTCTTGAGGCTGAAGTTTGAGCAGATCTCGAGCCTCTCCTCCGTCAACAGCGATGACTCTCAAACTTTTTGATTCTTCGAAAGCCAATTGCTTTCCGTCTGGAGAGAGAGCAAAATTATGTAGCACAGCTGGAACATTCTGGCTATATACTTCCTTTTGCTGCCCGGTGGCAGGGTTATAACGTAATATATGAGAAATCTTTTTTGGCCAATCGGTGTGAGCAAAGAAAATCTCTTTTCCATCCGGCGCCCATTGTAGACCAACTATTGCAGTCTCTGGCTCTCTCTGCCAGAGAAGTGTTGTCTCACCATTCTGTGGATTAACTGTGTATAAACCTGTACGATCTTTTATGTCTGTTCCACTAAAGAGGATAGAGCGCCCATCAGGAGACCAGCGGAGACGACCGAAGAATTTGAACTGAAGCGAGAGTTCGCGCTGTTTGCCTGTTTCGAGAGAAAGAATACATAAAACTCTTGAACCAATGCGATCAGGCCCTGGAAGTCTTTGAGAAACAAAAGCCAAATATTTCCCATCAGGAGACCAATCAGGATAAATGTTTGAACCCATGAAACGCTGGCTTGCCCTAATCGGTGGAGCAGTTGATTTGCCTTTTTCAAGGTCGAGCGTGGCGATATAAACGTCCGCCATCGAAGTATCGACGCCGTAAAAAAACGAACTTTCATTAGTAAAACCCATTGGCCAGAGTCGGCCTGTATTTTTCTTAATTAATTCCGGCTCTCCCATGAGCTTGCCCTCAGCAACCCGAACAGCCCAAAGATCAAAGCTTCCGCTGCGGTCACTGATAAAAAGTATGTTCTTGCCATCAGGTACCCAACCAACTAAAAGGTCATCGGCCGGGTACTTGATTAATGGGGTCTCATAGCTTCCATCAACCGAGAGCAAGAAGATGTCAAATTGCGCTACTTCCTCTTGCGCAGGTAAGTCATAAACGATATAACGGCCATCTGGAGAGAAGTTCATTTTTGAGGGATATAATTTGCCTAATGATTTAATAACACGCAGAAACCCATCCGCAACTGAGACCAATCCGATATGGTTAGTTTGGTCTTTTCGGCTGAGGTAGGTCAAAATATATTTCCCGTCTGGAGACCAATCGCCTGGATGAATGTACAATATATTTTCATCATGAAAGAGAACGCGATGTTTCGAACCATCAAGTCCAATAATGGACTGGTCGATGAAGCCTCCCCCCGTGAACCGTCCAACATTGCGCAGGTCAGCGATGTTTTGCGTGAACCAGTTATAGGCCACCTGCGTGCTGTCAGGAGACCATGTGGAAAAAAGAGCGAAATCTGAGGACTTTGTCCAAGGTCCTTTGTTTGTGAGACGCCGCTTCTTCCCTGTTTCAATTTCTAAAACAGCAAGG
>CAZJXZ010000410.1:0-2239 GCA_964549955.1 uncultured Eubacteriales bacterium | reverse complement strand
ATCTTCAAAGCCTCCTACGATAAAGCCAATCGTTCCTCAATCTCGTCCTACAGAGGGCCAGGCCTGGAGAAAGGGTTGGAAATCTTGAGCCTTATAAAAAAGAAGCTTGACCTGCCCGTCCTTTCCGATGTTCATGAGACGAGCCAGGTTGAGAAGGCTGCCCAGGTTCTGGATGTCATCCAGATTCCAGCTTTTCTCTGCCGTCAAACAGACCTGATTATCGAAGCCGCCAGGACAAAAAAAACTCTGAACCTCAAGAAGGGTCAATTTTTATCTCCTCTTGAGATGAAAAATCAAGTCGATAAAGTTCTCAGCCAGGCAAACGAAAAAATAATCCTCACCGAAAGAGGAACTTCATTCGGCTATAATAACTTAGTCTTCGACATCCGTTCCATTCCCATCATGAAGGGATGGGGGTTTCCTGTTGTTATCGATGCCTCCCACAGCGTGCAGAGGCCGGGTGGTGAGGGAAGCTTTTCAGGAGGAGAGGCTGAATTCATTCCCTATATCGCCAAAGCAGGGATTGCGGCTGGGGCAGATGGAGTCTTTCTCGAAATACATGACAACCCCAATCGAGCTCTCTCAGATAAGCATAACTCATTGAAAATAAATGAATTAAATAGCGTGCTGGCTGTGCTCCTCCGTCTGAAAAAAGCAAGGGACATGGACGACAATCTTAAGTTATAATAAAAGCCCATGAAAAAAGAAGACCTCATCAAAATCGGCAGAAATGTTCTCGAAACAGAGGCAGACGCCGTTAAAAACCTGGCCTCCAGGCTTGGCGAAAATTTTGCCGAGGCTGTCGAGCTTCTATCCCGAACAGATTCCCGGGTTATCGTCACTGGAATGGGCAAATCAGGTCTTGTCGGCCGCAAGATTGCTGCTACTCTGTCGAGTTGCGGAACTCCAGCCATCTTCATCCACCCTGCTGAAGCCGGCCATGGTGACCTGGGGATGATTGTCAAAGGAGATATCATCCTTGCCATCTCCTACAGCGGAGAGACGCAAGAAATCGTCGACCTCCTCGATTATGTCAAAAGAATAGGAATAAGGCTGATCAGCATAACGGGCAATAGAAATTCAAAACTGGCTAAGTACAGCGATATCGTCCTCGAGGCGAAGGTCGAGAGGGAGGCTGGCCCCAACGGTCTGATTCCCACTGCAAGTTCAACCGCTGCCTTGGCCATTGGCGATGCCATGGCCATCGCCTTGATGAAAAAAAAGGGTTTCGGAGAAAAGGATTTCGCTTCTGTCCACCCTAAAGGCCAGGCCGCCAAAAAGCTGATTAAAATTAAAAGCCTGATGCATAAGGGAAAGCAGATAGCCCGAGTCAATCAAAAGACTTCCATGCTGGATGTCCTTCAAGAAATGACTACGAAAAAATTAGGAATGACCTGTGTCGTCAACGATAAAGAAAGGCTGGTGGGGATAATAACCGATGGAGACTTGAGAAGAGCACTCCAAAAATACAAAAAGCGCCTTTTCCAAAAAAAGGCCCAAGATTGTATGACTCCAAGCCCTATTACCATCGACAAGGATGACTTGGCCACAAAAGCCTTGAATGTGATGGAGAAAAATAAGATTACATCCTTGATTATCAAGAACAAAAAGGGAGAGATCGAAGGAATCATACATCTTCATGACTTATGGCGAACAGAGATGTTCTGATGAGAGTCCAAGAGCGAGCACGCCATATTAAGATGATTATCATGGATGTTGACGGAACTTTAACTGACGGAACTCTGCTCATCCTGCCTGACGGCGAAGAACTCAAGTCCTACAATGTCAAGGACGGAACAGGCATTCTTCTGGCTCATTTGGCCGGGCTGAAGACGGCTGTCATCACCGGAAAAACATCGAAGTCACTTGAAAAAAGAGCTGAAAGGCTAAAGATCCAAGAAGTTTATCAAGGAATTCTCGACAAGAAAAAGAAGCTGGATGAGATCCTGGCCAAAAACAAGCTTCAATCCGAAAACGTTGCCTACATCGGGGATGACCTGGGAGACCTGGAGGTCATTAAAAGCGCTGGCTTGGCCGCAGCAGTGGCTGATGCCCATCCTGAGATAAAGAAGCACAGTCATTTCATATGCAAAAATCCCGGCGGAAAGGGCGCTGTGCGGGAATTCATCGAATTCATTCTTCAATCTCAGGATAAATGGCAACTCATAGAAGCCAATTTCAAAGATTTTATCAGTCAAAAAAAGCAGATATAAACTCTTTCTTTCATGAGAAACAAAGT
>CAZJXZ010000409.1:0-2244 GCA_964549955.1 uncultured Eubacteriales bacterium | reverse complement strand
CTGGACATACTCCTTCCGCCGGTAAAAAGAAGAGTGAACTCTTTTGAGCAGGAAGACCTTTCCAAATTTCAGGAGACAAGAGAAAAATTGAAGAAACAGCTCAGAGAGGGATACCTGGATGAGAGGCTGGTGGAGATCGAGATCAAAGAAAGGGTTTCCCCTCCTTTCGAGATTTTCTCCAACACCGGGATGGAGGAGATCGGGATTCAGATTCAGGAAATCATCCCTGGGTTTTTAGGCGGCAAATCCAAGAGAAGGAAGGTCAAGGTCAAAGAAGCCCAAGAGTATCTATTGGAGGACGAACAGAGAAGGCTGATCGATATGGAGCAGGTGGCTCGCCTGGCTGTGGAAAGGGTTGAGCAGTCAGGAATCATCTTCCTCGATGAGGTTGACAAGATTGCCGGCCGTGAATCAGGTCATGGCCCTGAGGTCAGTCGAGAAGGAGTCCAGAGGGATCTGCTGCCGATCATCGAAGGAACAACAGTCAATACCCGTTATGGCTTGGTGCGGACAGACCATGTCCTCTTCATCGGCGCCGGCGCTTTTCATGTTTCCAAGCCGTCAGACCTTATCCCGGAGCTTCAAGGTCGATTTCCGATCAGAGTCGAGCTGACGCCTCTGAACAAGGATGATTTCATCAGGATTTTGACCGAGCCTGAGAATGCTTTGATCAAGCAGTATAGGGCACTTCTGGAGACAGAAGGCGTCCAGGTGGAATTCACCCAGGACGCTGTCGAAGAGATTGCCGAGATCGCAGAAAAGGTCAACGAGGATGCAGAGAATATCGGCGCTCGCCGGCTTCATACGGTGATGGAGAAAGTCATGGAGGAGATTTCTTTCGAGGCTCCAAACATAAAAAAGAAGAAGATGCTCATCGATAGAAAATATGTCCAGAATCAGCTCAAGGATATCATCGAAGACCAGGATTTGAGCCGCTTCATCCTCTGATGAAGAGATTTTCTCATCTCTCAGTCCTTTTCTTTCTTCTCCTTCTGAGCTCTTTTTGCGGGAGAAAAGGCCCCCTTCTTCCTCCTCTGGCCAAGGTTCCCAATAAAGTTGAAGCCTTGGATGTCATCCAGCGAGGGGAAAGAATCATCCTTGAATGGGAAAATCCCAAAACTTATATCGACGGAAATCCATTAGCGATTGACACCGTTGAAGTCTGGCTCCATGAGGCAGAGAATGAATCCGCAGCAAAGGAAGAGTTTGAAGTTAAAGCCAGACTCGTAGCTTCGATAGCCAAGGAGGAGCTCGCCGGGTGTCGAATAAACAAAGGCGACCCTTCGAGCAAGATTCGCTACGATTATAAATTGACAGAGAGAGATTTTAGCTCAAAGAGTATAATCTTAGGGCTCAGAGTCGCAGATAAGAAAAAAAGAAAGTCAGAGCTCTCAGAGCTTCGCTCTTTAAAGCCAACCATCCTTTCCATTCCGCCGCAGCGGATCCGGGCAAATGTTTTTGAAGACCGGATCGAGATCAGATGGGCTGCGCCCGAGAAGAACACAGACCAATCTTCGCCGGCTAATCTCAAGGGCTACAATGTTTATCGGGCCGAAGGAGAAGCGCCTCCCCAGCGCCTGAATACGGATTTAGTCAAAGAAGAAAAATACGAAGATAGAGATTTTGTCTTTGAGCGGCTTTATCGCTATTTTATAAGGGCTGCGGCAACCGATGTTTCGCCCTTTGTCGAAAGCGACGATTCTGAAAGAGTGGAGGTCGTGCCCAAGGATATCTTTCCTCCCGCTTCTCCTTCCGGGCTGGTTTCAGTGACTGCGGAGAACATAATCTCCTTGAGTTGGGATGCTAATCCCGAGAAAGACCTGGCTGGATACAGAGTCTGGCGAAAAGCAGAAGGAGAAGCGGAGTTTATCTTGTTGACTCCAGAGCTTATTGGGGAGAATGCCTACAGCGATCCGAGAGTTGAAAAGAACAAGAGATATTATTATGCTATTACCGCTCAGGACAAATCCGGGAATGAAAGCCAGAAATCAGACGCTGTCTCTGAGATCATCAAGAAAGAGCTTTGATGAAGATATATCGCTATAAATACAAAAATAAAGCTTACTGGGGAGTTTTAAGGGAAGAGAGTCTTTTTCCGATAATAGGGTCTCTATTCAAGGAATTTAAAGTCAAAGGAGAAGGTGTTCCTGCAAGCCGTGTCATTTTGCTTGCCCCTGCCGAGCCTACCAAGATTGTCGCTGTCGGAGCAAACTACAGGAACCACGCCCGAGAGATGGGAAGGCC
>CAZJXZ010000408.1:0-2248 GCA_964549955.1 uncultured Eubacteriales bacterium | reverse complement strand
TGTTCTTTCACATATCGCTTGATTATCTCTCTAACGTGATAAGCATGCAAAACGTCTAACCCGCTTGTGGGTTCATCTAAAATGGCTAGTTTAGGTTTATTCATTAATGCCCTTGCGACAAGAAGCCTTCTTTTCATTCCTTTACTGTAAGTTTTGGTCTTATCCTTCAAGCGCTCACCTAAACCAGTGATTTCAGCTGCTTCTTTAGCCATTTCACGAGTTTCATTCTTGTCTTTGGTGTTAAATTTAGCCATAAACTGCAAATATTCCCAGCCGGAAAGGTTTCGGTAAGTCCCAGCCTCCTCCGGGAGGTAGGCTATAATTTTACGGATTTCAGCTGCTTCCTGAACAACATCTAAGCCGAAAACTTTCACAGTGCCAGATGTGGGCAACAGTAACGTTGAAACAACACGTAGGGCGGTTGTTTTTCCAGCTCCATTTGGACCAATAAGTCCAAAGATTTCTGTAGGCTTGACGCTAAAGCTTAATCCATCTAGTGCATGAATATCGCCGAAGACCTTAACAACGTCTATGGCTTCAACAGTTGAGCTCAATTTTATGGCACCGAAGAATTAAACAATTTATGGACTTTAAAAAAGTTATGCCACAGATCCGCCCAGAATTCTTGATATTTGGTAGTGCCAGATAGATTTGAGCTTACGTTTAAATTTTACAATTGAGTGCTGAACGCGCGAGAACTACAAATGTAAAACAGCAAGTCATTTTTCGCCTTCGAGTTTTTAAGATACGTTAACTATAATATTACTTGATTGAGGGCTATGTTTGAAAGAGATTTTGAAGAATTGGGGTAAAGAACTTTGGATAGCTGAAGAAGCAGAATATGGCGGAAAAATCTTGATCATAAAAGAAAACAAGGGTACATCTCAGCATTATCATAAAGATAAGAAAGAGACAATTTACTGTTTCAAAGGCTTAGTGGACATCATATTAAACGACAAAATAGTTACGCTGAAAGAGGGCGATGACATGACACTTCTTCCAAAGACAATGCACAGCATAGTAGGGAAAAAAGATTCGATATTATTTGAAGTATCAACTCCACAGCTGGCTGACATAGTTAGAGTACAAGAAAACCCAAAGAAAACAAGCAGGTCCTAAGAAATTATCCTACTATTTTCCTCTCTTACCACCAGCAAAAACGCGCGCTAGTTAATCCAGAACGTCATGATGATACTGAATTCTGTTTTGGTGGGGCCAGATAGGTCTAGACTTAAGTTTAAATCTTACAGATCACGTTAGCCAACAAAAAAGTAATGAGAGAAGTCGTGCTTTATTGTGAATGCACATACAAGAGTCAACGTGATTTCATGGAATACAATTTTCCTAAAAATACACCTAGATTCGTGAGAAAGTTTCTAAGAGGGACGCTCCCGAGCGTGCACTCTATTCTCCGAGACAATTTGATTGGTATATACTTGTACGGTTCCTTAGCGATGGAATGTTTTCATCCAAGATTAAGTGACATTGACGTCATACTTGTCGTAAAGGAAAGACTATCAAAAGAGCAGAGAAAAGAGATTATTGAGTATTTGAAAGGATCTTGCTCAAAGGACAGACGCATAGAATTGAGCATAATCCGCGCAGATGCTGTTCGAAACCCACAGTACCCATTAATGGTGGATCTACACTATGAATACTGGGGAAACATTTTCGAAAATGAGAAGGACAATGAAATCCTGTCAAATCTGTACACGACGAGAAAAAGAGGATTTTGCGTCTGGGGGGAACCAATAAGCGAGGTTTTCTCAAAAATCCCCGCGCAATATCACCTTAGATCGGTGATAGAAGACATCGAACACACAAGAAAATACCTGCATGAGAACCCTGAGCGTGTCGGATACGACCCTGCAGTCTACTGGATACTTGGTTCATGCAGAATTCTAGCTTTCATAAGAGAAGAAAAAGTGCTTTCCAAACTCGAAGGAGGACAGTGGGGACTAGCCCATTTGCCTAAAGAATACCACAACATAGTAAAACTAGCACTCTCTCGTTACCAAGGAAAAAAGAGAGACTACATTTCGAACAGAGAAGAATTGGAGGCTTTTGCTGATTACATGACTGACACAATCTTGAGAGAATCTAAAGTGAAGAAACGAGGATAAACTCAAATCAGCTTGTTTCGGCGAAAGGGGCTTTTGGTGGGGGAAAAAGGTAGCCCATGGATTGCATTTAAGAATACGATGATCGGTTTATCTCAAAGTCTCCCTAAACTCTCGGGGGCATTGAG
>CAZJXZ010000407.1:0-2249 GCA_964549955.1 uncultured Eubacteriales bacterium | reverse complement strand
CCATCATCAAAGGAAACAAAAACTCCTGTCTCAGTTCCTGCATAAAGAAGGCCTTTTCTCCTGGGGTCTTCGCGGACAACTCTGACGAAGCTGCTCTCAGGGAGGCCGTTGGAAATCTTCCTCCAGCTCCTGCCAAAATTTCCAGTCTTGTAGATATAGGGTTTGAAGTCATCGAGCTCGTGGCGGTCAACGGCAATGTAGGCAGAGGCCTCGTCAAAGGTCGAAGGCTCGATCATACTGACCAGGCTCCACTCCGGCAAATCCTTTGGAGTAATGTTCTCCCAGTTTCTGCCTCCATTCCTGGTCACGCTGACCAGGCCGTCGTCCGTTCCAACCCAGAGTATGTTTGGATTTTGATAAGACTCTGCCAGGGCAAATATGGTGCAATAATATTCAACGCTGGTATTATCCTTGGTGATAGGACCTCCTGAAGATTGCTGCTTTTCCTTGTCATTGCGGGTAAGGTCAGGGCTGATGACCTGCCAGCTCTGACCTTCGTTTGTCGTTCTAAAAAGAACTTGAGCAGCATGGTAGAGAACGTTGGAATCAAACCTGGAAACGACGATTGGAGCTGTCCATTGGAAGCGGTATGTCAATTCAGCTGCACCCCAGCCAATCGGATTGTCTGGCCAAGGGCTGATAACTCTGGTCTGAAGTGTGCGCGAATCCCAGCGGGTGAGCAAGCCGCCATAGCTTCCGGCATAAACAACCTCAGAATTATCGGTCCGTGGCACGACAAAACCACTCTCGCCGCCTCCAACATCGCACCAGTCCGTAACACCGATTCTGCTTTCTGCGGTGCGGCTGGCAATGCGAACTGTGGAGTTATCCTGCTGCGCGCCATAGACTCGGTAAGGGAAATTGTTATCGGTTGCGACATGGTAGAACTGGGCTGTCGGTTGATTGTCTTGAGCTGTCCACGATAGTCCGCCGTTAAAGGAAACATTGGCGCCGCCATCGTTGGAGTTTATCATCCTCTTCGGGTCTTCGAGGTCAATCCAGAGGTCGTGGTTGTCGCCATGAGGAACACGGATGCTGGCGTAAGTCTTTCCTCCATCCACAGAGCGATAAAACCCGGTGTTGAGGACGTAGACTGTCTCTGCGTCTTTGGGGTCGGCGTAAATCCGGGTGTAATACCAGGCACGCTGGCGAAGGCGGCGGTCATCGTTCATCCTGAGCCAGGTCGCTCCTTCATCATCCGAGCGAAAAACACCGCCATCCTCGGCTTCGACAATCGCCCAGACACGCTCCGGCTTTGCCGGAGAGACTGTGACTCCGATTTTTCCCAGAATGCCCTGGGGAAGGCCCTTGTTCCGGGAAATCTCGGTCCATGTGTCGCCTCCGTCGGTAGATTTAAAGAGGCCGCTTCCCGGTCCGCCGCTGGAGAGGCTGTAGGGAGTGCGGAAAAATTCCCAGAGCGCGGCATAGATGATTCTCGGGTTGGAAGGGTCGAGAATGAGGTCGATGGCACCGGTCTTGCTGTCACGATAAAGAATCTTCTCCCAGGTCTTGCCGCCATCCTTGGAGCGGAAAACTCCTCTTTCCTCGTTCGGCCCGTAAACATGTCCAAGAGCTGCAACATAGACAAGGTCAGGGTTGCGAGGATGGATGCGTACCCTCGAAATCTGGCTCGTATCCTTGAGGCCGATGTGACTCCAGGTCTTGCCTGCGTCAGTGGATTTATAAACGCCATCACCGTGAGAAACATTGCCACGAATCGGAGCCTCGCCCATGCCGACATAGATAACATTCGGGTCATATTCAGAAACAGCAATAGCTCCGACAGAGCCTGTTTTGAAATAGCCGTCTGAGATTGGCAGCCAGTTCAAGCCTCCATCATCTGTCTTCCAAACACCTCCGCCTGTTGCCCCAAAATAATAAGTAAAAGGCTTGCCAGGGACGCCAGCGACTGCCGTCACCCGGCCGCCCCGATAAGGCCCGATGCAGCGCCACTTCATGGCTTGATAGAGGCTCGGGTCATGGGGATTGGCGCTCTTTGGAGCCTGGGCTTGGGCGATGCTTAGGGGCGAAGAACTTAAGAGAGAATAGATAAAAATTGAGATGATGATATGGATAAAAAGCTTTAATCTATATTTTCTCTTTAATCTAAATTCTCTCATAGACGCATTTTCCTCCTTTGAACGAGATTTCCATCTCTTCGGCTCTGATTCAAGTGAATGAATTTGCTTTCTTTTAGTGAATTTTTCATCTCTTCTGCCCAGATTCAGGTAAAAGGATTTATAATCCAA
>CAZJXZ010000406.1:0-2250 GCA_964549955.1 uncultured Eubacteriales bacterium | reverse complement strand
GGGCCGGATTGTTGTCAGCGCCTGACTCCATGCTGTCCCACCACTTGACGAGACCCGTCTCGGCATCGCTCATTTGCCGCTCGCGATAGGTGACGCATGCTTTCATCTTTTCCCAGAGGGGCTCGACCCAGTCGAAATCGCCCAGCGACAAAGAGGCGTAGTAAGCTGCCTGCCCCATGAGCGGCTTGATGTGGTAGAGACGGGCATCGCGGCCTGCCCAGGGCCGAATCCCACCCGGCGTTTGGCCGTCAGGCTCCGTATAATGAAGGAAATTCAAACACCAGTTTTTAAGGTAAATCCCATTAGCCTTGTTTTCTGAGATGAGATGAAGTCCGACGAAGAATGCGTCCCAGTCCCATAGCTCTTCATAGACTCCGCTGGGAACGACATAGTCATAGGGGATAGCGCCATTAGCCTGGCGGATGACGCGGCTTGCGAGCGGTCCTATCTCACGCTTTGCCGCGGCAGAAAGCTCGTCAAGGGACATGTTGGGATTAAAAGATTGCTCAGTCAACTAAATTTTCTCCGAGCAGAGATAATATCAAAAATGAGACAGGTTTTAAATCTTGTTTTAGCGCATGGAAGCATCCGCAAAAGCGGCTTGTCTTTGAGACACCAGCCTGGTCCATAACGAGGTTTTTCACCACGGAAATAATGCTCTCACTTCAAAAAAATTTCTTGACAAGGGGCTTCTCATTTACTATGTTATGGTAACCAATATTGGATACCATAAAATGAAAGAACCTTTAGGCTCGCAGATATTAAAGGTTCTCAAGGCTTCGCCTGCAGGCCTGCAGATGGAGGAGGTCGCCGAGAAGCTTGGCCTTACCCGCCACACCATTGCCAAATACCTGGAAATTCTCAGGGCTGAGAGGAAAGTCCATTACCATAAAATCGGACGCACAAAAATCTGGAAAGAGGTCTCCAAGGGAATCACCATCAGGATGCTGGGCATGGACGACCTCGATGACATTCTGAGTATCGAAAAAAGGATAGAGAAAGCGCAGAATTCGGAGAGTAAAGAGAGGATGGAATATCTCAAAGAAACAGCTGTTTATCATCTCCAGCACGGCGAGCCGATGATGAACCTCGGAGCCGAGATCGACGAGAAGCTCGTCGGCTTTATCTTCGCCGAAATCAGGCTCTGGGAATTCGGACGAGGGGAAAGAACAGGCTGGATAAAAGTCTTGGGCGTTGACCCTGAATACCAGAGAAGGGGAGTGGGTCATAAGCTGGGCGAGACACTTTTCAGTCATTTCAAGAAAAAAAACATCAAGAAGGTCAGGACATTGGTTGACTGGTATGATGGGAATCTAATCTCCTACTTTAAATCTCTGGGGTTCAATATATTGAACATGCTGCCCTTGGAGATGGAATTAAAATAAGTGGATAGAGACCATAAACCCTGCCGTCAAAGAGTTCATGGACATCCCTGTTTCGGAGAAAGCGGCGCCTATCATCATTCTGGACGCATCCATCTCCCTGTAGCTCCAAGATGCAACATCAAGTGCAAATACTGTCTGAGGAAGCATGATTGCGCTAACGAGAACCGGCCCGGCTTGACGAGCAGAATTATCAAGCCAGAGGAAGCAGTCCGCAGAGTAAGAGAAATTCTGGCCAGAGAGCCGAGAATACGCGTCGTCGCTGTTGCCGGACCAGGTGACGCTTTAGCCAATCCTGCTTCTTTTGAGACCTTGCGCCTTGTTCATCAGGAATTTCCCCATCAAATCAAGTGTATGAGCACCAACGGCCTCCTTCTCCTCGATTCTCTTGATTCGCTTCTCGAGGCAGGAGTGAACCATCTGACCATCACCATCAATGCTATTGATAAGAATATCGGCCAGCAAATCTATAGCTGGGTGAGATACAAGGGGCAGACTCTTTTTGGCGAAGAAGCTTTCGAGATTCTCTCAGCCCGTCAGATAGAGGGCTTAAAAGCTGCAGTGCGAGCAGGAATTACGGTAAAAGTCAATTCTGTCCTCATACCGCGCATAAACGATGAGCAACTGGTCAGGGTTGCTCAGGTCGTGGCTGAAGGGGGAGCCCAGGTGATGAATATCATGAAGCTAATTCCCCAGGCCGAATTTTCCAACTGGCCAGCTCCCTCTGACCATGAGCTTCTTAAGGTGCAGCATCAGTGCGAATTGTTTATCCGGCAGTTCCGTGGCTGCCGGCAATGTCGCGCCGACGCTGTAGGGTTTTTATGAGCAAGATGAAAGGAGGATGAGATGGGAGAGATGAGACAAATCT
>CAZJXZ010000405.1:0-2264 GCA_964549955.1 uncultured Eubacteriales bacterium | reverse complement strand
TACGGCAAAGCCTTGGAGATTTTGGAGAAGAACTCCTTCCTTCCCTGGGAAGGCTGGACTGGTGCCAGAGAGGTTTATGTGCTTGCCTGCTTGAAAAGAGCTTACTCCTTGATGGAGAAAGGAAAATACGAAAAGGCGAAAGGAGACCTCTTTGCAGCCATGGATTACCCTGAGAATCTTGGGACAGGCAAGCCTCCTGACCCAACCTTCAGCCGAGAGTATTTTTTTATCGGGCTATGCTGCGAGAGAATGGGGGATAAGAAAATCGCCGAGGACTATTTCAAGAAGGTGGAGAGGATGCAGGCAGTTCCTCTTTCCGAGCATTCCTATTACCGGGCCCTTGCCTTGAAAAAATTGGGCAGCGATTTGGAATCAGAAGAGCTTCTTCTGAAAATAAAATCAGCTAGCGAAGCCCTGATTGAACGCAGCCCGAGTCCCTATTATTATCTGCTGGCTTCAGTCGCCTGCCATGCTCTCGGGCAAAGAAGCAAGGCAGAGGAGTACCTGAAGGATGCCCTCAAAATAGACCCCTCATCGAGGCTGATATCGCTTTTTATTTCTGAAAGGCGCCTTTTAGAATCAATTGCTCATTGACATCATTTTTTCTTTTTTATAAATTAGGCAAGAGTCTTAGAGTGAATGTTAAGGCCTTTTTAGAGAGAGTATGAGCTGAAATGATTCAGAGCTACTGCGATAGGAAGACTTCGGGAGGAAGTACGTTGAGAATAGAAAACGACCTGGCTGAGTTGGATAAAATGAGAGAGTTTCTAAAAAGAAACCTTGGCAAACTTAAGCTCTCCGACAAGGACTACTTCAAGATTGAGCTCTCCCTGCTGGAGATCTGCATAAATATTATTAGATATGCCTACCCCCATGAGAAGGGAGAGATTTTGCTCAAGACTTGGCAGGTTGATGAGAAGATTTTTTTTGAGATAAGGGACAGCGGAGTTCCTTTCGACCCCAGGACATTAAAGAAGCCTGATATAAAAGAAATCGTTAGGAGCGAGAAAAAAGGGGGGTTCGGGGTCTTCTTGTCCCGGACCTTTATGGATGGCTTTGACTACAAAAGAGAGAACAATCAGAACATTCTAACCATCTATAAGATAATCAAAGCCTAGCAAGCGTCTGAATAATCAATATAAAGCTTTTAATTGACTGCATTATTTTTTTAAGATATATATTGCAAAAGCGTTAATAAGAGAAAATCGAGTGAAAGGGAGGGGTAATTTAAGGTTCTATCCAGATTCTGCGCAATTTTTGAATCAGCTATTAGGCGATGAGGGTGAAAATAACGGTCAGAACATTTCTCAGACGAGGATTGGATTTTTTCCTTATTAATATGAGAAATATTAAGAATTCACCAGACGAAGAGAATCATCTCAAAAAATTGACGCTGGTTTCGTCCGGAGCTTAGAGGATTTAAGTTTATGAAGGCTGTTGAGCTGGATTATCCAATTTATACATTGGACAAGCGATTGCTGCTTCCAGCAGGCGATAAACTAAGCTCCAAGGTTCTGGATGAATTAATCGCAAAAGATAAAGGCAAATCTTATAAGGTAACTCCTTTTTTAGCGCACGGCACTGTCTATCGTGATCTGCGCCGCTTATTCCAAGAGCCTCCATATGATTTAATCTTTGGGCAGAAAGAAAGGGCATTTGCCTTGAGCTTGATGAAGAGGATCAATTTCATGGTGCCTGTTCTGGAATTTCTCGACTATTTTAAAAAGCATGACTTTTATACTTACCGGCATACTCTCATGGTCTTTGCCCTGTCAACAATCTTGGCACGAGACCTGCTCGGAAAATCCGAGGACTTGATTATGGAAGCCATGGCCGGGACAATACATGATTTCGGCAAAATATGCGTCCCCCTTGAGATATTGAAAAAGAGCGATCCTCTGACAAGAACAAACAAGAACATTCTCGAACACCATGCCTTAGCCGGCTTTGTCCTGCTTAGTTATTTCCATCGGGATCAGCGGAGTTTTGCGGCCAGGGTCGCCAAAGAGCACCATGAACGAAGGGATGGGTCTGGATATCCTCTTGGCATCTCCTTGAAAGATAGCATGGTAGAGGCCATTGCGGCCTGTGATGTTTACGATGCTCTCCTCTCGCCACGGCCATACCGGCCTATTCCCTATGACAATCGGACAGCCCTGGAGGAGATAACCGCAATGACCCAGCAGGGCAAATTGAGCTGGAAAGTGACCCAGGTGTTAATCTCTCATAACCGAAAGGATAAGCCTCATTTCCGAGAATGCAAG
>CAZJXZ010000404.1:0-2265 GCA_964549955.1 uncultured Eubacteriales bacterium | reverse complement strand
GCTACTACGGGCTGGCCGAATACGTCGAGGAAGCGAAAAGATGCGGAGTGAGAATCCTGGGTCCTGACATAAACCGCAGTCACTGCCAGTTTGAGGTCGAAGGCAGGGATATCCGGGTCGGCCTGGATTCGATCAGGGGACTGGCTTTAAAGACCGCAGAGAAGGTCATCGGGGAAAGGAAGAACGGCGAATATTCTTCGGTGGAGGATTTTCTCCAGCGGGTGCCTCTGACCAGGACAGAGCTTCTTTCTCTGATTAAAGCCGGAGCCTTTGATTCTCTCGAGCCGCGAAGGACGCGGCAGATTCTTCGCTACTACCAGGGGCTTGAGGATGTCGAGGAGGTCTCAGAGCTCGAGCAGAGGGAGAAAGAGAAGATGCTTGTCGAGTGCCTCGGTTTTAACCCTGAAGGAGATTCCCTCTTTCTTTTCGAGGGAAAAAGGCCGCCGCTTCGAATAAAAGACCTGAAGGATTTCACCGGCCAGGAGGTCGAGCTTCTGGTCAGGGTGGTCGATGCCCGGTTGAAGGAGACGAGGGGCGGCCGGAAGTATTTTTTTCTCTTTGAGGATGAGACCGGCCTCCTCGAGGGAGTCGGGGAGAGGAGGTGCCTTACCTTCGGCTCTCCGCCGGCCTGCTTCCTTCGAGGCGAGGTCAGGCGGGACGGCGGCGGACGTCCGAAGGTTTTCAACTGCTCCTTCCTCAATCCCCGCTGAAAGCCAAAAAGGGGACTGTCCCCTTTCTTAACAAAAAAGAGTTAGAGTTTTCCTTAAGATTTTTTTATAATGGCAGTCTATTGTTTAAAAAGTCATCGGCTTATGAGATGAAAAAAGCAAATTAAAAAAAGGAGAGAAGATGATGAGTAACATGAGAAACTATCAGGGCCGGGTTTTTTCCGGGCTGTTGATTATCCTAATCGGAGTCTTGTTCTTACTTGGCACCATGGGCAGGCTTGACATCGGGGATGTCTTCGGCACTTACTGGCCTCTATTCCTTATTTTTTTTGGCTTGTGGCATATTGTTTCTCGCAGCTTCCGCGATTTCGGGTTCGGGTTTATCCTGGTTGTGGTTGGTGCGTTTTTTCTCCTCCTCAACCTGGATGTCATCAGGGGCACGGTCTGGATTTACTTCTGGCCGATTTTAATCATTGCTGCCGGACTTTGGATTTTAATCAGGCCGGCATTCGGGCCGTTGCGAGAGAAGATTCCTGAAATCAAGAGCAAGGATTTGGACGCCTTCACGATTTTTTCAGGAATAAACCGCCGGGTTGATTCGCAGGAGTTCCGGGGCGGAAGGGCGACAGTTCTTTTTGGAGGGATAGAGTTAGATTTTATGAAGGCTAAGCTGGCTGAAGGGAAGGCGACCGTGGACTTAACCGCGATTTTCGGCGGGATTAAAATCTGGGCTCCTGATGACTGGAGGGTTGTTGTCGACAGCAGCTCAATTTTTGGCGGCGTTGAGGATAAACACAGAGCCGTCTCGCCGGCTGAAGCCAAAGCCACCCTGTTCATCAGGGCTTCGGCGATTTTCGGCGGTATCGAAATTAGATAGAAGACTTCAGCCTTTTATTATTTCTTCCTTTCGAGCTCCACTCGGCCGCTGCCTCCGTCTTCAGTTGACCAGTCGCCGCTCATCCTGTTTTGTTCTACGGTCACCGTCACCTTAACCGGCATGTATTCCTGTCCGGTAAAAACGTTGAAGCTGAAGGAGAGCTTGTTGTCTTTGAATTCGACATCCTTCAGTTCCTCGTCCTGAATCATGCCCATCGAATCCGAAATTTTTCCGGTGTACTGCCCGTCTTTCTTTTCGAGGATGAGAGTTATTTTATCGGGCTCGACAGCGTTGGGGACTTCGGCTGTTCCCTCCCATGTCCCGCTCAACTCGACCTGCAGGGAGAAGGAAATTGCAGAAAAAAGAGTCAGGAGAAAAGAGAGGAAGAATAAAATTGTGGCCACTCGCTTCATTGTCTCACTCCTTTTCAATTTTAATCAATATGGTTTTCCATCAGAATAAAAAGCATCTATTTCATCTATACGAGCTTATCCCTATAAAAGTTTCATTCCAGGCTAAGGTCTTGTCGCTATTTAATCGTCATCCAATTCATTTTCCACCCGGGAGGCAGGGGAATTAAATTTGACTAAAAACGTGTATTTTCTAGGCAGCAATCCTTGAATTCAGGCTGTTAAAATGAAATAATGAAAATTGATTCCGGAAAAATCGAAAGAGTAATGAGCTCAAGAAAATAGAGAGAGGGACACCATGCACGTTATT
>CAZJXZ010000403.1:0-2274 GCA_964549955.1 uncultured Eubacteriales bacterium | reverse complement strand
AAGGGGCGACGGACAGGATGCCGCTGTTGTGAAAAACAACATCGTCAGGGCCTTTAATTGTTTTGGTAAGTCTGAAATTTTTTTCTTTTAACGCTCTTCCGAAGTCGATGATTTTGCCGCTAACTAAAGTGTTGCCGTGGTCTGAGATAATGGTAACCGCCAACGGCTCCTTGAATTTCTCGAGGTGTTTTTTCCGAAGAACAATAAGCTCCCGGTCAATGGCCTTGAGCATCTTGTGAAGGCCCTTAGCGCCTTTCATATGAGCGATGATGTCCGAAGCGTCAATAAGGCAAAAAAACAATCGAGGCTCGCTCGAGGCAAGAACCTTTCGAGAAAGATTCTTCATTTCGCTCTTGGTAGAACCGCCGCTGGTGATGTAGGCCAGCACTTTTTTCAAAACTCTATTGTCGCTGTAATCCAGCTTATTGGGATAAACCGGCTTGCCCACCTCGTACAGCAGGCGTCCCACGACTTTATTAAAGCCAAGATGATAATATTTGGCCTGATAGCTTTCCAGCTTTTCTGTATTCAAGATCACTGCCCAGGCGTAGTTCGAAAGCGTAGGAAAGACTGAAATAAGTTTTGATGGCGGAGAGAAATCTTTAAAAAGCCCCTGCTGCTGAGCCTCGACGAATATGTGATAGGGAACAGCATCAACGCCTAAATAGAGATGGCGAGGAGCCCTTTGCTCAGCGAAGCACCTTTGACCAGAAGCGATAAAAAGAGCAAAGGCAAGGAGCAAGCTCAGGGCAGGAAGGCGCCTTCTCTTTGCGCTTACGACAATCTTTTTCCTTCTGTATTTAACTATCATCGCCTGAATTTAAGTAAACATATATTATAAGAGAAATCTTGCCTTGGCTGAAACGAAAATTGGCTGATATTGGAATTTCTTTTTGTGTTATTGGATAATGTTTGGAGAAATATCACCCCTTTGCATCAAGTTTTTAATGTTACAGATAGGAGGCGCCAATGTCAAAGAAGCGAGTTGAGATTCCCCAATCAAAACCAAATCCCAAGCTTTATCATCTCCCTTTCACCCTTGATAAATTTATGGACATGCCCTTTCGCCTCTTCGGGAATACAGGCCTTAGAGTTTCGAATGTCGGGCTGGGAACATGGAAATTCGGATTCCCCGAAACAGGAGATAACTCACGTGTCAGCGAGAAAATGGCATTTAAAATTCTGGATAGAGCCATAGAGGAAGGTGTCACCTTCTGGGATACTGCCAACCGATATAATGAATCCAGCGGCAACTCCGAGCGAATCATCGGCAGATGGTTTCGGTTGAATCCCGGCCAGCGCCGGAACGTGGAGCTGGCAACAAAGGTCTACGGCCAGATGGACGGCCTAACCCCGAATTACTCCAGGCTGTCAAGGCTAAACATCATGGAAGCGACTTATTCCTGCCTGGAAAGGCTCCAGACTGACCGGGTCGAAATCATGCAGTTCCACTGGTTCGATGAGACGACGCCGGTCGAAGAAAGCCTGGCGGCTATCGAAGACCTCATCTCCTTGGATTTGGTCCGTTACTTCGGAGTTTCCAATTTCAGCCTGGACCAGCTCACCAAATACACAGCTTTATCCGGCAGCTTCAAGCGGGCCAGGATTCAATCGGTGCAGAACCAGTTTGACCTTCTCTATGGCGAAGACCCGGCGCGAAAAGGAGTTTTGAGCTACTGCGCCCAGAATAAAATGTCCTTCATCGCCTGGAGTCCGCTGCGCGGCGGGCTGTTGACAGAAAGGTATCTCGACAAATCAAAGGTCGGTCCTGGAGACAGGCTTGTCGACGAGAACAGGCTCGAGCAGGAATTGACAGAGCCTGTGCTGAAGAAATTGCGCCTGATGGCTGAGATGGCCCATGAATGGGGCTTGACCTTAACCCAGCTGGTCATCGCCTATATGCTGCAGCTTCCAGGCATGGGTCCGGTGATCGCTGCTTGCTCCAGCGCCGAACAACTCGCTGAAAATTCGCGTTCCGGCAAGGTCTCTTTACAACCAGAGCAGATATCCAAGGTTAAAAGAATCCTGAATGAAAGAACCTAAGAAAAAGACAAGAAAAAAAAGCGGGATAGAGAAGGATGCCGGCTTTATCTTTTATTCAAGCTTATATTTTTTTTCGGAGAATAACTTCAAGCAAGCATCTACAACTTTAGGGTCATAAAGGATGCCTCTATTCTTCTGTATTTCCTCCAAGGCGGCATCTATGCCCAGAGCCGGACGATAAGGCCTGTGGGAAGACATCGCTTCAACCACATCGGCAACAGCTATGATCCT
>CAZJXZ010000402.1:0-2276 GCA_964549955.1 uncultured Eubacteriales bacterium | reverse complement strand
TTGACTTTCCCGATATCCGCTTCATCCACGCTGCATTCGACCTGCATTTGAGTCAAGTCGTTGGCAATCTTGAAGAGCACTGGTGCTTGGAAGCTGGCTGCCACAGTCTGGCCGACATTGACATTTCTGGAAATAACAACTCCATCGATGGGTGATTTGATGACGGTGTAGGTCAGGTCCACTTTGCTTGAGTCGAGGGCAGACTTAGCCTGCTCCAGCTTTGCCTGTGATGCCTGGAGTTCAGCTTGATTGTTAAAAAATTCGGTTTCGGCAGCGTCTTTTTCTTCGTAAGAAATCAGGTTCTTTTCAAAGAGGCTTAGAGCCCGGTCATATTTCTTCTTGGTATTTTCGAGAGTCACCTTAGCCTTTGCCAATGAGGCCAAAGCGCTCTGGTAGTTGGCTTCATTCTGCTTTAGCTTGGTCAGGAATGAAGACTGGTCGATCTCAGCCAAAAGTTGTCCTTCTTTGACATGGGAGTTGAAGTCAACATAGAGCTTGTCGATTTTCCCTGAGACTTGGCTGCCGACCTCGACAGTGGTCACCGGGTTTAATGTCCCCGAGGTTGTGACAAGAGCCTCGATGTCACCCCTGCCCACAGCTTCTGTTTTGTATTTTGTCTTGTTGTTATTTCCACGGCCAAATACCATTAGCCCGACAACAACACCGACAATGACAACAAGGATGACTGCGCCGATAATGATCTTTTTTTTCATCTTTCTTCTCCTTTCTTATTTGGTCTTTCATGTCTTTCATGTCCTTCTGAAGGCCTTCTTCTTTCTTGCTTTCTTTTCATTTGAGATTCTTCTTTTTCAATCATAGCCTCAAATTTTTTACCCTGCTCTTCGCTCAGAACACTTTTGATTTCATTCTTCAATTGAGTCCTGATTTCTGAGAGATGGTCAAAAAAATCTTTTCTCAGACTTTTAAACCTCTCCTCATTATTCTTAAAGATTTCTCTTATCTTTTCTTGCTGCTCTGCGCTAAGGTTCAGTTCTTTGGCCATCATTTCCATCGAACGATGGGGGGCAGGGCGGCTTCCTGGTCTTTCCCATTTTTTCTGAATGAAGAGCTTGTCAATAAAGATTCCAGCGACGACTCCCGCAGCGAAGACAAGAATCAGCGAAAGTATTATCCAGAATTTATAGTGGTTTTTCATGGTGAGTACCTCCTCGAATCAGTTTTCTCTCCAAGGGAGGTAAAGATAATCATCATGTTTCTGTCCTCAAATTTTTCTGCTTCTAAGAGAGGCTTTGTCTCCTGAATGGGGTTTGAGTTTTGGAAGAGAAGAATTCCTGTCTGACTGAGTTCTTCCTTTTTTTGGAAGAAGGAAAAAACAAGAACTGCTGAGAGGAGAATAATCAAGAGCAGCGAAAGTGGAATGGCTCTCATCCCCCACTGCTTCCAGAGCAGAAGCGGTTCGGGTCTTTTCCTTTCTTTCAGCTTGGCTTGGAGACGTTCCCAGAAATAAGCCCGGGGCTCCGGGAAATCTTTCTCTTTCAGGGCATCGAGCATGAATTGATAATCTTCCCTCTTCCTTTGACAGGAGAGGCAGCTTTCAAGGTGCTTGCCGAGCTCCTCTCTCTCTTCGGTTTTTAAGAGTCCGTCAAAGGAGCGAAGGAGTAATCGCTCAGCTTTTTTACATTTCATGGATGCCTCCTTTCTCGCCTAAGAAAGGTGCCAGCTTTTCCCTAAGAACTTTCCTGGCTCTGTGCAAGCGAGAGTCCACAGTTCCAGGAGAAATCTTCAGAACATTCGATATTTCCTCATAAGAAAATCCTTGGATATCCCTTAAGGTCAGAATGACCTTGTATTTTTCAGGGAGAGTTTGAAGACAGCTATGCACCAGCTTTTTCCTCTGTTCCATGACCTGTTCCTTTTCTTTTTTGGTGACCTCATCCTCCTCGACTGATTGGCTCTCCCGATAATTCTCTAAAGGCATTTTTCTCATCCTGCTTTTTTTTCTCAGATAATCCTTGGCGTGGTTGACGGTTATCCGATAAAGCCAGGTTCCGAATTCTGACTTGAATCGGAATTTGGCGAGCCCGAGAAAGGCCTTGATGAAAGCTTCCTGTGCCAGATCATCGGCTAACGCCTCGTCTCGAGTGAAGCTGAATGCGAGATTGAAGACTTTCATCTTGTATTTTTTTACCAGAGCGGCAAAGGCATCTTCATCGCCTTTCTTGCTCAGCTCAACCAGCTCTTTCTCTTCCATGCAACCATATCTCTTTTTTACCTCCGCACATTTTAGACGGAGGAAATTTTGAAATCTTCCATTT
>CAZJXZ010000401.1:0-2281 GCA_964549955.1 uncultured Eubacteriales bacterium | reverse complement strand
CCGAACATGCAGACCACGACCTCGGCGATATCGCTTTCAGCCGCGGTCTTGGTGGAATTGATTAGATTTAGGGCTGCATCCGAAGAGGGCCTGTCGCTCGAGCGCTGGGAGCCGACCATGACAATCGGCACAGGGGAATCCTGGACCATGAAAGAGAGGATTGCGGCCGTGTGGTGCATGGTGTCTGTGCCGTGGCCGATTACAATCCCCTGCACGCCTTTCTCAATCTCCCTGCCTATGGCTTTTGCCGTGCCGACCCACTGCTCCGGTCCCATGTTCTCGCTGAACACGCCGTAGAGCTTCTCTGTCTCAAGATTGCAGATATCGGCAAGCTCAGGAACAGAGCCGTAGAGCTCGCCCGGCGTAAAAGCTGGAATCACGGCGCCGGTCCTATAATCCAGGCGGCTGGCGATGGTGCCGCCAGTGCCGAAAAGCTTGACCCGAGGCTTCTTTGGGTCATAGGGAAATTCCTTCTCCGGTATTTTGTAATGCGCCTCTTTGTAGCCGATTTCTTTGATTTCGGTGACTGTACCCACGGTGATGCCGACGTTGTAGCCGTTGCGCAGCTTGAGGACGATATGTCTTTCATCCGCGGTCTCGGAGCGAGGAAGGATGATTCCCGTGAACTTGCCCCGGGTGGTTGTCACCTCGGCATCGCTCCAAACACGGACTCCTTGCGCTTTGAGAAGGGATAGAGCTTCCCCTCGATAGCCTTTATAAATATCGTTCATGTCAATTCCCCTATCTTGACGATTTTAATCCTGATGAGTTGCTCCCAAAGCCTTGAGCAGGAATGAGGCAACTTTTTCTCCGGATATTTTCCCCCTTATGCCCTTCATCAGCACTCCCATCAAGTAAAGGAATTTCTTACCGTGGTCTTGAGGTTGAAGGTTTTTGTATTCTTTAATTGTTTTCTGAATCAAGCTGTGAAGCTCGTCATCGCTCAGCTTATAAATTCCCATGCTCTTGATGGCTTCTGCCGGCTCCTTGCTATCGGCAGTCATCATTTTAAGAATCTCCAAAAAGGCTTCCCTGGCGAATTCCCCTCCACTGTAACGCTTCAGCAAATCCAGCAAAGATTCATCGCTGAGACGGGAAACTGGAAGCCCTTTCCTCTGCAGATGTTTCAGCATCTGGCTGAGAACCACAGCGGCGATCGTTGGCTTTATGGAAAAAGTCTGGACAGCCTGCTGGAAAAGATTTGCGCGCTCGTCAGCCACCAGCTCCTGGATGATTTCCCGAGAAAGGCCGAGCTCTTGGTAATACTCGCGGCGCTGCCAGGGCGTTAAAGGAAGCCGAGTCTTTGCGCTCTCTATTCTTTCCTCGGCGAGCGGCACAGGAGGCATATCCGTATCTGGATACATCCTGTCAGGTCCTGGCAAAATCCTTTCGAAGCCGTTGATGCCTGAAACAAAAGCCTGCCGCGTCTCGTTAGGAATGCCTTCTGCCGCTTCTGCGGCCCTGATGATAATCTCGCCCACAGCTGTTTCTGAATCCTTGGCATCCCCCCAAACCAAGACTATAGCATCACTCTTTTTGCTTTCCAGGGCTGAGGCGACCTTCCTCCATTCTGCCGAAGAGAGAGGATTATCCTTCATTTCGTTGTGGATGATGTTGGGAAGCTCGTCGAGGCAGGCGATTACCCGCACTCTGTCTGAGATCTCGTTGGCCAGGTTTCTTCCTGGCTGAAGCGGGAAAGTCAGGAGGCCTTTGTAATCCGATAGCCCAACAGCCATGATGCGCCACCCTCTCTCCAGAGCGCGGCGAATCGGCGTGAAAGAAGTTTTCTTCAGAATGCCTGAGACTTCAGTCGATGATGACTTGAGGGTGTCTTTTGTAATTCCTCTTTTATGAAGTTCGGCTCTCAGTTCGAGGAGATTCCATTGCCTCAGAGCTTCGAAATGTGTCAGCCGGGGGATGTATGGAATTTTGTAAACGCCCTTGATCTCCACTCGCGTCCCGCCTTCGACACTGACATTGACATCCTGGCGCGCTCTCCCAATTCCTGTCCTGACTTTTCCAGTGCAGCGCGCCAGCTCTCTGAGGAGCTCAGCGACCTCGGCCACTTCCCAGGGAGCTCGCATGTCGGGATAAGTTACAACCTCGGTCAAGGGGATGCTCAGCCGGTCTGTTTTGAAGACTCTTCGATGCCCGATGTCGCTCACCTGGCGGCAGGCATCCTCTTCCAGACCCAACTGCCGGATGTTGATTCTTCGCTCCTTGTATGGAATCCAGCCGTCAGTGCCGAGGATGGTCGTGCGCTGAAAGCCTGCTGGGATGC
>CAZJXZ010000400.1:0-2284 GCA_964549955.1 uncultured Eubacteriales bacterium | reverse complement strand
TACGGTCTTCTCAACACCCAGCCTGATCCATTTCATACCACGGATTTGCGGATGCTTCCATAGCATGATATTTTTTTATTTATGACTGATGGAAAAAAATAATCAATCATCTTTGGGGATGATTTGGGAGTGAAATGATTATCTTTTGACTCATCGGGCATGGCCAGCAGGAATAGTAAAAGCGATGAGGCTTAAAAAGAGCTGTTTAAAAAAAACTTGACATCCTCATCAGCCATCAATACTATTCATAATAATTGAAAGATGCAGGAGGCAAAATGGACAAGATCATTAAAGTCCTTAGTGATTTATGCATCATCGTCGCCATCATCAGCTTGATTTTGGGAATTATTTCCAGAATTTTGGTAACACCTTTTCCTTTTGGCAGGACTCATGGAATTGAGGCTCAGGCTTATCTCCGGTTTACTCAGACTCTGCTCTTGTTCGCCATAGCCGGCGGAATAAGGCAGTTATTGAGAAAGTAATAACCTCTTCAATCCACAGCTTTAGGCGATTGAGGTGTAGCGTTCTCTGTTGCCTGGAATTTAACAAAAATAGGATTCGAAACTAACGTTCTGTTCTTTCTATCATTCACTTCCAAACGATAGTATATTCTTTTCCCAGGGTTGAAGAACTCATCCCTGAAATTCATATCCAACGGGCTCTGAGCGGAAAAAGTCTTGATGAGCTTGCCGCAGCGAACCAGTCTCAGAGTGAGATGCTCTCCTTGCCCCCTAGCATCAAGGGAAACGCGGATTTTTATTCTCGGGAAGCCTTCAGAAATGATCTCTCCACCCATTAATTCTCTATGAGAGCCACTCGGAGCAAAGATTGAGAATTCTTCAAGAATAAGGCGAGGGGGGTCGATGTCACCACGGCAAGAATACATTCTGCCCTGCTTCAAGGACTTTAAGATTTCCTCTTCCGTCTTTTTTCTTACCAAAAAAACCGTTGGAAAATTTCCCAATTTTTCACCTGCTTCGCCTTCCTTATGGAAATCTGCAGTTGCGATTCCCCAGACAGGCTTTGTTCTCAACCCCAGGCAATACTCGGTCAAGACCTGATCCCAGATGTTGCCCGGCTCGGTAAGAGTTGTGCCCTCTCCATAAAGGGCAGAAAAGCCTGTATAATCTTTTGATTCGAGAAGGAGCTGAGGGTAGGGAAGAGTTTCTTTAAAAATCGGCCCTGATTTTCCTTGGCCTGACTTTGTCTCGGGATGATTCCAGAAAATCATCCCGCCTCGAGCATTGACATCGTCGATCAAAAGCTGGTAGGGAGAGACTCCCTGCGGTCCATGGTACTGGTCATAAGGAGGATTTTTGAAGAAGTGATTGTTGATGATAAGAAGCAGGCTGAAGACAATAATAAAAACTCCGAGATATCGGATAATTCCTGGTTTTTTTAGGAGATAAAGACCTGCTAAGAGAGGAATGAGGAGGAGAAAAAGGCTCAGCGCTAGAGGCGAACGAGCGGTGTAGGGTGAAGGGCCATTATGAAGAATCGGCAATTCTTCATAATCTTCTGGCTCTGCCAGGCCGACGATCAAGAGATGTCTCTCCCAATCGCAGGCTGTCAAATTTTTTCTAAAGACACTTCCCTTCCAGTAATAGAAGGGAGCTGCCTCTGCGCCTGGTATCAAAATTGTCTCCGGGTATTTTTGAGAAGCCTGCCGGATCATGTTCAGGAAATTGACCGCCCCGCCCTTATTGATTGATGGCCTTTCAATTCTCTTTTTCAAGATGTTTTGAAAAGGACGAAGCCCGTATTCCAGGGTTTGTCGGATGTGGTCGTTGATAAAGAGAACGCCGATGCCCCTTGTTTCGGCCAATCTGATGATGTCTTCGAGCGAGTGAGCTCCATCGCTCGAATCGGTGCGGATATCGAAGAGCCCTACGACTTGAATGTATTCATCAGCTTCATCAGCCAGCCCAAAGCAGGCGCAGAATAAAGTGAAACTGGCCAGAATCAAAACCAGGGCGAAATGTTTATCAGTGTTCCTCATTCTCATCCGCCTTCATTTCGCGCTCATAATGTTATCTGAAAAAAATCTCGAAGTAAACCAAACTCTAGGGTTGTCACCTTGCTAAATAATAAGTTGACTTACAGAGCTTATTTAGTCTATATTCATCGTGAGCAAATAAAAGCAAATTCAGTGTTTAGAATATAATATGTATAGGGATTATTGGAAACTGAAAGAAAAGCCTTTCGAAAACACTCCAGACCCCCGCTTTCTCTATTCTTCTCATGAGCATTTAGAAGCTGCGACCCGATTGACCTATGCTGTCGA
>CAZJXZ010000399.1:0-2331 GCA_964549955.1 uncultured Eubacteriales bacterium | reverse complement strand
AAAATATCATGGAAAGAAAAGCCAAAGAAGTGAATATTCCTCCAGAGTCATTCGCCAAGCAGACCGCCTATTTTGGCAGAGTGTCGGGCAGGGATGTCAACAAGTTCTTGATGACGGGCTTAACACCCGTCAAAAGTGCTCTGGTGGATGCTCCCTATATCAAGGAATTTTCGATGGTTATAGAGTGCAAATTGCTGCAGGCCGTCGAGTTAGGGTCGCATACAATGTTCATCGGAGAAATCATGGATGTCAAGGCGGATGAATTCATGCTCGGTGAGAAAGAACTGCCAGATATGGAGAAATTGAAGCCTTTTGTTTATGCGCCGAGCAGTTCGAATTTCTACAGGATAGGGCAGTATTTAGGGAATGTGTCCGACCTGGCTAAGGATATTGGAAAGTAATTAGGGCTCAAGAATCTTGAGAGGACGGCTGTTTTTTATCGGGATTTCTTTTCAATTCTGTTGATTGCAGGCGTCCTCGGTGAGCGTCGCAATCTCTGCGAATTCGGTGCTTGTCCCTTAATTACTCTTTCAGTCTTGCCGTTCCTGTTCCTGTCTTGATGTAGACTCGAGGCGATTTTTTGCCTTTGGTAAATGATTTCTGAAGATACTTATTATCACCTTTAAGAAATTCTTCTTCTTTGTCGAATTTAACAGGACAGACAATCCGCCCTTTTCTGGCATGAGCCGTGAACTCAAAATATCCTTGAATCGGCTGACCCTTCATGTCCACAACGGCATCATTAGTTCCTGAGCTGACCGTTAAATCAAAGTCTTCGCCTTTCGGAAAAGAGACCTCGACCTCACCCGTTCCGCAGCTGAATTCTCCCTCGTATTCGATGGTCAAGCCGTTAGCCTCGACTTTTAACAGGACATTTTTATGTGGGCTTGACAAGTCGTAATTATACGCATAACTTATTATTAGCACTTTAAAGGGAGGGATGTCATGGCTGATCAAAAAGACTTGGACTATACTTACACTCTTATCGACAAGATTTTTCGTTTTTGTTTTGGCGAAACAGGGGAGTTTAGTGGAGCAATGTATAATGGGGATTTTTCAATGTCCCTTGAAGAGGCGCAGAGGCGGAAGCATGAATTTATTGCTGAAAGTTTAAACATTAAAGAAGGTTCTAGAGTCCTTGACATGGGCTGCGGGTGGGGGCCTTTTTTAAAGTTTATTAAAGAGAAGGGTGCAAAAGGTATTGGTGTGACGTTATCCGCTGGACAGGAAAAGGCCTGCAAAAAAAATGGACTAAATGTGCACCTTATGGACTGTAAAACAATTAAGCCAGAAAAATTCGGAACATTCGATGCAATTGTTTCATTAGGTGCATTTGAACACTTTTGCTCCAAAGAAGAATGGAAAGCCGGGAAACAAGACGAAATTTATAATAATTTTTTCAAGGTCGTTTCTGACCTTTTACAAGGAGGAAAGAGGTTTTTCCTGCAAACCATGACGCTTGGTAAAAACATGATTGATTTTGATGAGATAGATATTAATGCAGATAAAGATTCAGATGCGTACCTATGCGCACATATGGAAAGGTCATTCCCTGGTTCTTGGTTACCTTCTGGCAAAGAACAGATTATTAAAAACGCAAAACCTTTCTTTAAATTAATATCCTATAGTAATGGCAGATTGGACTATATAGAAACACAAAAACAATGGGAAAAGAAATTCTGGGGATTTAGCTTTAGGAAATACTTGTTTTATTTTTCTTTAATCCCTAATTACCTCACAAATAAGGACTTGCGGAAGCGATTAGTCGGGATTGGGATTAATGCGATCAGATTATGTTTTGAACGTGAAATTATTGACCACTATAGGTTTGTTTTTGAGAAAGTTTCCTAGGCACTCAGGTCACTCGAGGGATGACCGTTGCCAGGCAGACCTACGGCGAGGACCTCTGTTTTTATCCCCATCTTCGTGCAATAGTTATCGGTCGCAATGGGGATCGATCACACAAAAGGAAAACGATTAAGGATAAAGAAATTGGAATTCACCCTGAAATGCAAGATAAAATTGTTAGATAAGAATTTCATTTTCAGCTGAGCTCGTCGATTAAGCATCTTTTTCCCCGTTTGCGCATCCAACCATCGTAATGAAGGATAAATCATGACAAAAAAGATGTCAAGGACGGCTGCCTCAATCGTCTTCCACCTTCTCTTCTTCAGCATACAACCGGCCAAGGCTTTCATCTTCGAAGGCCAGACAGCACATCAGCCGCCCGCATAATCCGGAGATCTTAGTCGGATTGATGACAATCTAAGGATAATAATTTGCTTTTCAGCAGAGCTGGCTGACTGATCATCTTTGTGTCCATTCTCCCAT
>CAZJXZ010000398.1:0-2355 GCA_964549955.1 uncultured Eubacteriales bacterium | reverse complement strand
AAACACGCAGCTTTTGCCCCAGCGAGGCAAAAGCTGCTCGGTTTCAGGCTTCGCTCTCCTCGACCTTCGGTCGAGGAACCATGCCCGCTCAGCCTTCAAACGGTTTTCGATACGCTTAGCCTCCGCTTAAAACAAATAACTAAATACATCATTGGAAAAGATGGCGTGAAAAACTTGCTTCTCGTTCGTCTCGATGATATGATTTGGCGAAAAGGAGAAATTTGATGGGCGAGCTTGAAAAAATAACAAAAAGAATCGAAAGCTTTCGTGATGAAATGGTCGATATGCAAATCAGACTCTGCTCAATTCCAGCCATTTCCCCTTCGAGTGGAGGAGAGGGGGAAGTCAAGAAAGCAGAAGTCCTGCTTGATTTCTTGAAAAAAAATAATTTCTCCAACATCGAAGTCATCAAGGCCCCTGACTTGGAAGCTGACTGCGGCTATCGGCCAAATATACTGGCCTTTTATAGAGGAAAAAGATCGACAAAAACGATCTGGATCATGACCCATATGGACATCGTCCCGCCTGGAGAGATGTCGCTCTGGAAAGGGGATCCATTCAAGGCCTGGGTGGAAGCAGGAAAAATTTACGGCCGTGGTGTCGAAGATAACCAGCAAGAGATGGTTGCTTCTCTTTGGGTCCTTAAGGCCTTTCGAGAGGAGGGAATCCTTCCCAATTATGATGTCGGCATAGCCCTCGTCGCCGACGAAGAGACCGGGAGTGCCAAAGGAATTGAATATGTTCTCAAGCGCACCAAGGCCTTTCGCCAACAGGATTTGATTATCGTTCCCGATGCCGGAAACGAAGAGGGGACGATGATCGAGGTTGCCGAAAAGAGCATCCTCTGGCTTAAATTCAAAACCCTCGGAAAACAGGCTCATGGCTCAACTCCAGAGAAAGGAATAAACAGCTTTAAGGCAGCTTCCTTTTTGGTAACAGAACTGAACAGCCTCTACAAAATTTTTCCGGCCAAAGACCCCCTCTTCGACCCTCCCATCTCCACCTTCGAGCCAACAAAAAAAGAGCCCAATGTTCCCAATATCAACACCATCCCCGGAGAAGATGTTTTTTACATGGACAGCCGCATCTTGCCTAAATACAAAATCGAGGATATCGAGAAGAAAATCAAAAAAGTAGCGGCTGGGATAGAGAAAGAATACAAGGTGAAAATCAGCTTTGAAGAGATTCAAAAAGCGCCAGCAGCTCCTCCGACTTCAGCTGAGGCACCAGTGGTTCAGGCCTTAAAGCAGGCCATCAAGGCCATTTATAATAAAAACGGAAAAGCTATCGGAATCGGAGGCGGAACAGTGGCCGCTCTCTTCCGAAGAGCCAATTTCAGCGCAGCCTGCTGGTCAAAAATCGACGAAACGGCCCACCAGCCCAACGAATACTGCATCATCGATAACATGATCGGAGATGCCAAAGTCCTCGCCCACATCTTTCTCCAGGAATAAGCAAAGACTGGGCCTTCTCAACCTGCTGAATTCGAAGCACAATTCAATCGATTCCTGAAGAGATGAGAGGGACCAGGACGGCCAAAAGGTAAAGGAGGGTATAATGGGAGCAATGTCCAAATATATATTGGTCATGACCACTGTTCCCAACAAAGAGACCAGCCAAAAAATGGCAAAGGAGCTGCTCCAGCAAAGGCTGGCTGCCTGCGTGACAATCTCTGCTCTCTGTCAATCTCATTACTGGTGGCAGGGAAGAATGGCCACAGACCAGGAACACGTCCTTTTCATAAAGACGCGAAGCAGCCTCTATAAAGACCTTGAAAAGAAAATCCTGAAAATTCATCCTTACCAAGTCCCAGAGATCATCGTCGTTCCTCTGATAAAAGGTTATGGGAAGTATCTTGATTGGATCTCAAAGGAAACGAAGAAAAGGATAAAAAAATAATTCGCTGCTGAGCTAAGAAACCTTTTCCTTGATTTTTTGGGCGGTCTTGATGGTGTTAAGGTGGATGTTGACTGTATCAGCCAGGTTGTAAGCATAGCCTCCAGCCAGAAGAATCACCACCGGGAGGCGAAGCTTGCCGGCCTCCTCGATCACAATCCGGTCTCTCTCTTTTAGCCCTTCCATAGTCAGCTTGAGATTTCCCAATTGGTCTTTCTGGTAAGGGTCGGCTCCAGCCAGGTAGAAAACCAAATCCGGCTGAACCTCTTGATAGAGACGGGGAAGATGAGCGCGGAGTTCTCTGAGGTATTTTTCGTCTCCATCCCCAGACCACAAGCCCACATCCAAGGAACTTGAGGCTTTCTCAGCCGGATAATTATCCATCTGGTGGATGGAAAAAGTGAAGGCATAGTCTTTTTTGGCAAAAATGTGGGCTGTTCCATTCCCTTGATGAAGGTC
>CAZJXZ010000397.1:0-2358 GCA_964549955.1 uncultured Eubacteriales bacterium | reverse complement strand
GTTTCTCTCAGCCTGTCTTTGGAGGAAAGCGAGTCGACGGAATTATCGGAACAGTCTTACTCTATCACTTCATTCCTACCCTGGATTATCCCCAAGGTGAGCTCGTTCTGCGTCGCAAGACGAAGGAGAATATGGATCTTGTGGAAGAAGAAGCGAAGGCAAAAAGAGCTATAAAGATTCCATTTTGGATGGCTGGCGACCACTACATGGTAGCCTGGGGTGCAGTTAATAAGAGCCAGCCGCTTCTTTTTTTTGTGGACACGGGGTTAGCTGGCGGCGGATTCACCTGTCCGGAATCTACCCTTAAGGAAGCAAGCATCGACTTGCAAGAAAGCCTTGCCGCTGAAGGGATCGGCGGAGGAGGGAAAGTGAAAGTTGTTCCGTTCGTGGTCGAGGAGTTGAAGCTTGGCGATGCCAAGGAACACAACGTTCGCGGATTGTATACAGGCCCTTTTCCCTTAGAGAATGCCTTCAGGTTTCGTATTGGAGGCTTGATTTCGCACGGATTCTTCAGGCACTATGCCTTAACCCTGGACTTTGTTGGCATGCGCTTTTTTCTGGAGAAGAAAGAGTAAGGTTTTCAAAAGACTTTTGTTAAATTTGCTTTGCTCTGCTCAAAATGGTTTGATCGAACCCCAGCTGGTGCTGCCGATAATCTTTGCCAGCGGCCAGATAACTAGGGCTACGACTGGTAGAGCGAGCAGGACGCCGTAGGGAACGAAGGTCAGTGCCAAGTGGGTGAATCCCAACATCCCCGGAATGATCAGAAATAGAAACCTTCCAATTCCTTTTTGTGCCTCCCGGGCAACGCCGTAAGCCTTGGCAAAAGGAAGGTCATTTTTAAGCGGCACGGCAAGGGCATAACTCATGACAACCATGTTCAGGAAAGCCAGACAGATATCATCAATGACGCGCCAGCCCCAGATGAAAAGGGTCAGCACAGAGAGCATGATGAATATTAATCCCCCGAATTTGACGATTATCGTTTTAATGCCGCCCCTGATAATCTCGCCCGGCTTGGCTATGGGCAGAGAGGAGTAGACCCATGCCGCCTGATACTGGTCGCTCAGCCTTATCTGGAACAGAGTCATGGGGATGAGAAAGCAACCGAAGTAGAGGAAAACGAGAAAGCTTTTTGTGTTGGGCAGGTTGAGGAGCGCCTTTGTCAGCCCTCCTTTCCGATTCAGGGTCATGAATGCGGCGATAGCGAATACGTATCCAATGGTCGGGTAAGTCTTCAGCTTGAATTTCCGGTCCCGGCCTGATATCCACCAGACCAGCTGGAAGGCGGCCCGCTCGGCCGGTTTTGAGGCTACAAAGCGAGAAAAGAATAAGGGAAGCTTGTGTCCCTTAATTTTTGTCTCCGAGCCTGGGCCAGCCTTCTCGAGTATTAAGAGGGCTTTGTTGAAGCCAGGGGCAAGATAGCGAATGACAACGAACATGCAGACGATCGGCAAAAGAATTCCGATGACAGTCAGGAGAAGAGCCTCTCTCGACATGGTTCCTCTTAAGGCGGCATCAACTGGGGCAGCTAACCAGGCAGGGGGGATGAGGTACGTCCACCATCTGACCTCGAAGGTGATCTTCTTCAAAAAGGAGGCTTCCATCAGCCGGGGGAGAAACTGGTAGCCGCCCATGGCTACGGCTGCCATAAAAATCTGAAAATAGAGGATGACATCCCGAAATCGTTTTTCGCCGGAGACCTTGATCAGGAACAGATAAAAAATATTGGAGATAAAGACGATGAACAGAACAGCAAATATTAAAGAGATGAGAAAGAGAATCGTGAACAGCAGTCCGTGCTTGATTGTTCCGAAAACGAGAGTTCCCAGCGATAGGGAGAGAGTGAGCATCAGCATATAGAGGATAATGTGCACAATCCTGGTTACGGCGAAGGTCCGGCTGTCGATTGGCCGGAACTGGAGAATAGCGTTATCCGTTGTGTCCAGCAGGACAGAGGTGAAATCGGAGATCAGAGAGATAGCTGTCATGACCATGATCATGGCAAAAATAAAGACGAGCGAGACAAAAAGCGATGGTATGTGGATTATCAGGCCGCCGAAGAATATTCCCATGAAGATATAGATCAACATAACCCAAATCATGGAGTTGGAGACTTCCCGGTCAGAGCGGCGCTGGGCGACAGACTTTTCCTCCCGGTTGTCAACGGTCAACTTGACCCAGAGCAGCGCCCGGAATTTGGGATAATCGACCTTCATCAGCTTGAAGAGCCATCGAAACCCGTCGAGGGACCTGAGAATGAAGTTTGTCATCCGCTTTTTTCCTCTTTGAAGGCTGAGATAAATTCCTGGGCGACGCGTTCATGGCCGCTGGCTCCGGTGAGCTGGGTGAAGATTC
>CAZJXZ010000396.1:0-2362 GCA_964549955.1 uncultured Eubacteriales bacterium | reverse complement strand
GTTCCTCCTCGAAGCTACAGTTATCTCGACCGCCGCTGGGTTTTGAGCAAAGACAGGAACAGGATTTATCACTATAATTATTTTGACCCGCAAAAAAGTGTGTTCAACCAACTGCAGATTTATGATTTCGACTCATCCTGGTCTTTCAAGAGGAGGATATTTTCTGAGAAGGCCTATTTGAACGATGGGCATCTTTCCTTGGCGAATTGCTGGGAGAGAGAGTTTGTTGACGGCAAACTCGTTAAATTTGAGAAAGAGGAGAAAATGGAAATTCCTCAAATTGAGGACAAGAGCTATTTCTTGAAGGAGTGGAAAGAGCCTTCTCAGATGAGCTTTGGAGAGCTCAGGCAGTACATCAGGGAGATCGAAGAGAGGGATTTTAATACGGTTAGGTTTAAGGTTGACCTTCTCTATAAAACGTCATTTCCTGCGGCCAGCCTGGTAATGACCCTGCTCGCCATTCCTTTTGCCTTTTCTATGGGAAAAAGAGGGACTCTGGTGGGCATTGGGTTGAGCGTGGCCATCGCCATCGTCTATTGGGGGACGATAGGAATTTTTCAGGGCCTCGGCTATCTCAGTTATCTCAATGCTTTTTTGGCTGCTTGGAGTCCAAACTTGATTTTTGGATTGGCCGGGCTTTATCTCGTTTTTACTTTGAGGACGTGACTGGGGCTACATCTTGTATTTGCCCAGGTTTTCTGGCCTCAAGTTTTCCAGCCACTTGCGGAGCTTTTCTGAGTCTTCCAGGTTTTCATCAAATTTGAGGCTGTGGGCCTTTTTGACCACTTCGTCTTCAACGAAGATCGGCGCCTTGACCCGAAGAGAAAGGGCGATGGCGTCCGAAGGCCGGGAATCGATGGTGATCGGCAGTCCCTTGTATCGGCAATGGATCAGGGCATAGAAAGTGTTGTCCTTGACATCATTGACCACGATTTTTTCTACGGAGATTTCGAGCTTATCCAGAATATTTTTTATTAAATCATGAGTCATCGGTCGAGGAGTGGAAACGTTTTCAATCTTCAGAGCTATGGCATTGGCTTCAAAAACTCCAATCCAGATGGGGAGCATTCTTTCGCTCTTAAGGTCTTCGAGGACAACAATCGGCATTTTTGAGATGGGGTCAACCAGCAGACCTTTTATTTTCATTTCTATTTCCATTTTTCACTCCTCGTATGATTTAATATAAGATTTCAAGCGGCCATTGTCAAGGAAACTTAAAATATCACCCTTTACTTTTTAAAAATTTAATTTTAAATATAGCTTCTATGAAATTCATTGCTGACCTCCATCTCCATTCAAAGTTCTCCCGAGCAACTTCCAAGGAGATGGTCCTTGATATCCTCGCTTATTGGGGCAAGATAAAAGCGATAAAGCTGCTGGCCACAGCTGATTTTACCCATCCTGAATGGCTTTTTCTCCTCAAGCAGAAATTGGAGCCGACGGGGAATGGATTTTACCGATTAAAGCATATTCTTGCCCCCACGGATGAGTATCTGAAATCCTTTTCGCTTTCGCCTGATGATGTCTCCTTCGTCCTCTCCACAGAGCTCAGCTTTATCTATTCCAAAAAAGGAAAAGTCAGAAAAATTCACCTCATTCTTCTTGTTCCCGACTTTGAGTCTGCGGACAGGATCAATCAGAAACTTTCCGGCCTGGGCAACCTCCGCTCCGATGGCCGTCCCGTTCTTGGAATGGACGCCAAAGCCTTTGTCAAGATTGTTGCTGACTTGAGCCCGGAATATGTCGTCGTCCCCTCTCACATCTGGACTCCCTGGTTCTCCCTTTTCGGAGCCAACTCTGGCTTTGATTCGATCGAGGAGTGCTTCGAGGAAATGACTCCCTTTATTTTTGCCCTGGAAACCGGCCTATCCTCAGACCCAGCCATGAACTGGCGACTTTCCGCCCTCGACAGATACAGCTTGGTCTCAAACTCTGACGCCCACTCTCCCTCCAAGATTGGGAGAGAGGCCAATGCTTTCGACACCGAATTCAGCTACAAAGGTTTGATTGATGCCATAAAAAGCAAAAGCCCTGAGAAGTTCCTTTACACCATTGAATTTTTTCCAGAGGAAGGCAAATACCACTTTGATGGACACCGCAAGTGCGGCATCCTTTTCTCTCCCAGAGAAAGCATGCGCCATAACGATATCTGTCCTCAATGCGGGAAAAGACTCACCATCGGTGTGATGCATAGAGTAGAGGAGCTCTCCGACCGTGAGCAAGGAAAAGCTCCAACGCTTAGAGTTCCCTATAAAAATCTTATTCCCTTGAACGAGATTATCGCCCAAGCCCTAGATAAAACTCCAGAATGCAGGAGTGTCTGGGATGTCTATTTTCGCTTCATCCACGAGTTCGAGAATGA
>CAZJXZ010000395.1:0-2364 GCA_964549955.1 uncultured Eubacteriales bacterium | reverse complement strand
TTTTTGTCATGATAAGCTACATTTTATTCTCCTTGATTTTGATGAAGCCGCTCAGGGTGGGAGGGATTGCTTTAGCCATGTCTCTTTCCTCATTCTTAAATTTTGCTCTCCTCTTCTTTCTCTTGGAAAGGAAGATAGGAAGGATTGAGAAAGGGGAGCTATTTGTCTCCGCGGCTAAATCTACCCTTTCTGCGGCCTTGATGGCAGGATTTGTTTGGTTTTTTATCGGCCGTTTTGGATTTAACCGTCTTGCTTTCCTCTATCAGCTTGGAGTTTTGCTTTCAGCAATTATCCTGGGAATAGCTGTTTATTTTATCCTGAGCCTGCTCTTAAACCATGAAGACTTAAAAAACTTGAGAGAAGTTTTCTCTCGGAGGAGAGTTTTCGAGGAAGGGGAGAAGAGATGAAGATTGTTTTACAGAGAGTCAAACGGGCGGCAGTAAAAGTCGAGCATAAGATAAGCGGCAAGATTGAAAAGGGAGTCTGTCTTCTGGTTGGGATCGAGAAAGGTGATTCTGAGGAAGATGCTCGGTACCTGGCCAATAAAAGCGCAGAGCTTCGGATCTTCCCCGATGAAGAGGGGAAGATGAATTTATCCCTGTTGGATATCAAGGGAGAAGTCCTGGCGGTCTCTCAATTTACTCTTGCTGCTTCGGTGAAGAAAGGGAGAAGGCCGAGCTTCGACAATGCTGAGGCGCCTGAGAGAGCCGAAAAGCTTTTTTCCTATTTCCTGGAGCTAATCAGGGAAAAAGGCATCAAGGTTGAAACAGGAGTCTTCGGCGCTCTGATGGAAGTCCATCTGGTCAACGACGGTCCCGTGACCTTTATTCTTAATTCAAGAAGACCAGAAACGTCCGAGGATTAAGCCATCTCCAGGAATTTGCTTTTTTGCGTTGCACAACCCTGCTTCCCAATGTGCTTGGAATCGATACCGCCCATCGCATAAAAATGCTAATGCCGACCATGGATCGATGTCAAGAAAATCTGAGACTAACAGATATGGTTTACACATTGAGCCCTATTTTTTAAGCTTATAAAACAAAGAAGAACCGAGCTATTATGCGCGAGGCTTCAGAATCAGAATCCCTTCGTATTCGCCATCAAGAGGATATTTCTCCTTGTTGAAAAAGTTCAGGAGCGGCAAGCGAGGAAAATTCCATATTTACTTGACCTAGCCATGCTTCTTTGCTATTCTTTGGCCATATTCGAAAGCGAGATTCAGCATTGGCCGTCAAGTGTTCAAAGTGCGGTTCCGAAAATCCTGAGACACAGCGTTTTTGTGGGGAATGCGGGACTAAGCTTTTCTCGTCTGGCGATGTTCCCCCCGCCACCCTGACTATGGAAATAGCGGCTAAAGAACTGAGCCGAGGAACGCTATTGGCCGGAAGATTCGAGATCATCGAAAAGCTCGGCAAGGGAGGGATGGGCCAAGTCTACAGGGTCGAGGACAAGAAGATCGGGGCCGAGATCGCCCTTAAATTGATCAATCGTGAAATCTCCTCCATTCCACAAACTATCGATCGATTCCGTAATGAGCTCAAGATGACCCGGATGATATCCCACCGCAATGTCTGCCGCATGTTTGACCTCGGCGAAGCGGAGGGAAATTATTTCATCACCATGGAGTACATGCCGGGTGAAGACCTGAAGAGCTTTATAAAAAGATCAAGGCGGCTAGATGCGAAAACGGCCGTGGGAATCGCCGGGCAGGTCTGCGAAGGACTGGCCGAGGCGCACAGGCGGGGAGTTGTCCATCGAGACCTCAAGCCGTCGAACATCATGATCGACAAAGAAGGAAATGCCCGGATCATGGATTTCGGCATAGCTCGCTCGATGGCCGCGCGCGGCATAACGGGAGAGGGGATCGTCATAGGGACTCCCGAGTATATGTCTCCGGAGCAGGTGGAGGGCAAGGAAGTAGATTCGCGGTCGGATATTTACTCCCTCGGTGTCGTTCTCTTCGAAATGGTGATAGGCCGGCCGCCGTTCGAGGGCGATAGCGCAATGAGCGTTGCCCTGAAACACAAAACAGAGATGCCACCTAATCCTCTCCAGCTTAATCCGCAGATTGGCTCTGACATGGGCCGGATCATCCTGAAATGCCTGCAGAAAGACCCGGCGGCACGGTATCAAACCGCCGATGAACTCCTCTCGGACTTGGCCTTTCTGGAAGAAGGGCAAGCGCCGAGTCCCCGGACCACACCCCTGCCTTCAACCCGGGCAGAAGGCCGCGCCGGGATTAAAGAGAAGGGAGCCAGGTCGATCGCCGTGCTGCCGTTTACGGACCTCAGCCCGGAGAAGGACCAGGCCTATTTTTGTGACGGAATTGCGGAAGAGATCATCAACTCCTTGACTAAGATCAAG
>CAZJXZ010000394.1:0-2377 GCA_964549955.1 uncultured Eubacteriales bacterium | reverse complement strand
AATCCCTGCTGGAAGAAAATTGAATTTTTCAAAGACCTCAGCGGAAATTGGAGAGTGGCTCTGGGAAAAGCAATGCCTCTAGGAAAAGAGAGATGAAAGCATCTTCTTGCCTAATGGAAAACCATGTTATGGCTCAGACTGGGTGTCTCGAAAACACGCAGGCTTCAAACGGTTTTATTAGCACCCAGCCTGAGCCTATTAATACAATGAATTTGCAGCTGCTTCCATGAGATGTTTTGCTTGACAGACATTCTGAGCAGAGATAATATATTTGCAAAGGAAAAGGAGAGGCAACATGCCAGAAGAGAAAGACAACGAAAAAGAACACCCCAGAAACTTCGATGAGATCGAGAGAAAATTAAGGGAAGCTTTGGCCAGGAAAAAGGGCGAGCCGGAGGCTGACCTCAAAACAAGGAAAATGAAAGAAGAACCTAAAAGAAGTGTTGAGCCGATAAAATCGGTGGAAGAGAAAGAGGCTCTGACAAGTATCGAGAATGTGGTCAATGAGCTTAAAGTCAAGGTAGAAGGCGTTAAAAATAAGATAAAAGAACATCTTACCAAGGTCACCAAGTTCCAGAAAGAGATAGAAAACCTGACGGGTCAAACAGTTAAGGAATTTGAGAAGATGAAAGAGCTGAGCCTGAGTCTTGAAGGAATCGGCCAGGAGGTAAGAGATAAAATATCATCGATTAAGAAAGAGCCTGAAGAAGAATTCAAGAAAATAGAAAAGCCACCCAAAAGAGAAGCAGAGTATGAAGAGGGTATAGATTTCGGAGAGGAGCTGGCTCGAGTGAAAAAACTCAAGGACATGTTGAGGAAACAAGAGACAGAGAGGGCTGAAGGGAAGGTTGAGGAAAAAGTTGAGAAGAAGCCTGCTCCTGGAGTCGCCGAGGAAACAGTAGAAGCCAAGGAAGAAGAGTTTCATTTCGTGATAGGAGAAAAGCCTGAGGAGATGGAGACTCAGCTGGCCGAGATGGAAAAAGCCATCGAAGAAGCCCCTCCGCCCGAAAAACCCAAAGAAGCAGTCTTCAGGGAAAAAGAAGAGACAAAAGTTGCTCCTGCCGTGGAGAAGGAGAAAATAAAAGAAGAGCCTGCGTTTGCCAAAGGGCCAGAGCCCGAATTCAAGCTGGATGAGACATTGGAAACCATGTTTTCTGGGAGATGGAAGAAGCACTGGCAGGAGGCAGCAGCAGAAAAGAAGGAAGAAAAAGTTGAGCCAAAGGAGTTTGCTGTGCCTCAGAAGAGGAGAGCTTCTGATTTTGCCGAGCTTTTAACAAGCTATCGTAAGACTGATCCGCCAGAGGAAGGCGCTGAGGTTTGGTATTACCAGAATAATGAAAAAGTGGTCTTGGATAGTGAGTGCATCATCTTGGCCTTGGGCACGCATTTGACAGAGACGAAAAAGCTTTACACAAAGCTCTCCCAGACAACCTCCCCCAGGGAACAATTTTTCATTAAACAAGAAATCATAAGGCACCAGGAATCACTGCGGGATGCTTTCATGCGGAGTATCAAGCTGTTGGAAAAATCATCTTGCACACTTCCCAAATTCACCATAGATATCGTGAGTAAAGAATTCCTTAAAGAAATACTCGAGAAATTGAGTATCGAAAACTGGAGTAACCAGGATGATTTCACCTTCTTCGAAGAAAACATGGAAAAAGTCAAATCCGATTTTAACCAGCGAATAACGCCCAAGGTTGAATATCTGAAATCCATTATAGAGCAATTAGGGATTTAATTAATATTTTTTAATCCCCATATTTTTTCTGCATCAAAGCTGAGAGGCAGAATTTTTTCCTTCCCATTTACCCTTCACTTTTCATTGTGGTATATTCAATAAGAGCTTAAAGCTAAGCAGTAAAAAATAATGAAAAATTTATGGGGAAGAAATTAAAGAATAGAACCTTATGTTAATAATGAAAATCTAGAGCATTTCAAATATAGAGGAGGCGATGATGGTTACAGAGTATAAAGAAATCAAAGCGCCACACGGTGATAAGCTTAATACAAAAGGCTGGTCTCAAGAAGGGGCTTTGAGGATGTTGATGAACAACCTGGACTCTGAGGTCGGAGAAAAGCCAAAGGAGCTGATTGTTTACGGCGGAACAGGAAAGGCTGCTCGAAGCTGGGAATGCTTCTGGGCGATTGTCGAAAGCCTCAAAAAGCTCGAGAATGATGAAACGCTAATCGTTCAGAGCGGAAAGCCGGTTGCCGTCTTCAAGACCTATGCTGAAGCTCCTCGTGTATTGATAGCCAATGCGCTCGTTGTTCCCAAGTGGGCAACCTGGGATGAGTTCCGTCGGCTGGAAGCCAAAGGGCTGACCATGTTTGGCCAGATGACAGCAGGCAGCTGGATTTACATCGGCACCCAGGG
>CAZJXZ010000393.1:0-2383 GCA_964549955.1 uncultured Eubacteriales bacterium | reverse complement strand
TCATCCCCAGCGTCTTGATCACCCTCCAGCCGCCCGAGAGAGTTCCCATAGCAATAGCAAAATGGCAACTGATAATCACCCAAAAAGGAACATAAAACGCCTTTCCCAGATGTCCGGTGCTGAATAACAACATGGTAATAATCCCCATGGTCTTTTGAGCATCATTTGTTCCGTGCCCAAGGCTGTAAAGGGCAGCGGAAACAAGCTGAAGACGCCGGAACCAGCGGTCCACCTGTCGAGGAAGTTGTTTTCGACATAGCCTATAAACGATGATCATGATCATAAATCCCAAGGCCATGCCGAGCAACGGCGCGATGAATATGAAGGCGAAGATTTTCAGAACCCCTGACATGATTAGAGCTTTGACACCGCTCTTGACTAAGGCCGTTCCGACTAAGCCGCCAACTAAAGAGTGCGAGACGCTAATGGGAAATCCCATGTGGGTACAGGCATAGGACCAGGCGATCGCACCTATGAGCGTGGCTAGAATCAACGACGGCGTGATGACAGTCGTATCGATGATTCCCTTACCGATAGTGGTGGCAACATGAACACCGAAAACAAAGGCCGCAATAAAATTAAAAAAGGCAGCCCAGAGGACTGCCTGCTTGGGAGAAAGCACATGAGTGGAGATAACTGTGGCCACCGAATTAGCTGCGTCATTCATGCCGTTGATGAAATCGAACAGCAGGGCGAGAAAAATGATGAAGATAATGAGGACCGTCATTGTCGAAGTTTTCAGGTGTTTTCGAGAACGATGCCTTCGGTGATGTTAGCCACATCTTCACAGCAGTCTGTGGCCCGTTCTAGGTATTCTAAAATATCCTTCCATTTGATCAACTCGAAGGGATTTTTCTCTTCACGGAACAGTCGGGCGGTTGTGCTGCAGCGAATGTAGTCGGCCTGGTCTTCGAGGCGGTTGATCTCCACGGTCAGCTCCAGAATCCGGGATGGCTTTTTGAGGTTGTGCAGAAGTCCCACCATCTCTTGCACAAGTTTGACGCTTTCCAGAAGCACATTGGCGATTTCATAGACCTCGACGTGGATACATTCCGGGCAATATTGGGCAATCCGCGACCCGGCTGCCTCAGCCTGGTCAAGGATATCGTCTAGACGCCCGGCTAGCTGATGAATGGCCTCTCGGTCGATGGGCGTGATAAAGGTCTTATGGAGACGGGCCAAAAGGTTGTGGACGACCTGGTCGGTCTGATGCTCGATAGTCTTCAATTTCTGCGCATATTCGCCATAATCTCCGCCTTCTTCAATCATTTTAATGAAAACCTGAACTGATTTCACAATGCCGGCGCAGATTTCATCGAATAAGTCAAAAAAGGCATGCTCTTTTGGAACTAACGATTTAAACATACGCCTCTCTCCCTAAAAAGACTTTTTGGAAAATTACATGGATGAAAAGACTAATTACCATGAATGTGAATTTATGTCAAAATTATTCATAAGTAAGGATAAGAAATGGGTTTTCCGCTATGCTGGCTGAATGAGCGTTCATGAGCCACTTTTAGCTCGTCGCATCGCCATAGATAATAGAGCATGATGTGAAGGGGTGTCAAGTTGAGCAAAAAATAGCGGAAGGCGGGCGCAGAAGACGCAGGAAAGCATAAAAGCGCCGGAAATCACCCAGACCTCTGCTCCCGATAAAAGTGAAGGGCATAAAAAATATTCAGCCGAGGTCTAGGCGGCCATCAAGAGTCCTTATAAGCAATGCGAGGTGGGGGTGGGTTCGATGCGACAAAGCTCAGCTTGAGGTGGTTAATGATGCGATCGACCACAAAGACATTCGTAAGGAAGGCAATGATGCGCATCTGGATATGATGGAAGCGGTCTTCATACTCCGACAGGAACCTGTCAAAATAATGGAAGAGCACGCGGTAGAGAACGGTGCGCTCTGGATGTCGAGGGGGGTAGATTCCTGCCATGGCAAGGACAGGAATTCAAAAAATGAACCAATAGCCTGAAGAAGAACCTGAGGATTTGATTCCCCCTGGAAAAGATAATCGAATAACTAATCTTCTGCTTCACTATGTTCACAGGAGTTAACAATAAGAAGAATCTTCCGTCAACGTTCGTTGTCTCAAGATAGCATTGTCTAGGTCATGGAACAGAATAGAGAAAATGAAGAAGTTTAAAAATATTAAATTTTAATAATATTATTAGGATGGCAGGTGGAGGAGAGAAACGCCGAACCAGCAGATGGCCGAGATAAATGCCGAACTAGGAATAGTCAACACCCAAGCCCAGACGATTTTGTAAGCCAACCCCCAGCGGATAGCTCTAAATTTGGTTGTAATTCCCACGCCGATAATTGAACCTGTAATTGTGTGAGTCGTGGAGACTGGCATTCCAAGCACAGAAGAAAACAGAATGG
>CAZJXZ010000392.1:0-2394 GCA_964549955.1 uncultured Eubacteriales bacterium | reverse complement strand
AGATATTCGGAATTTTCGGCCTGGCCAGCGGAGTGATTGGCGGTTTTCTCGGCCTTTGGCTCTCTTATCAACGCCTGATTCTCAAGCAGGGCATCGGCGGCCGTCCACTCCTCCTCCTGGCTATTTTGCTAATGGTTATCGGCATTCAGTTTATTACTTTGGGCCTTTTGGCAGAAATCATGGTTCGTGCCTATCATGAATCTGTAGAAAAAAGAATCTATTTTATCAAGGAAATCATTGATTCCGATCTCAAGAATACTCATTAAATCTCAACTCAGATGAAAATTCTCATGCTCGCTCCTGAGCCCTTTTTCCAGCCTAGGGGAACTCCGATAAGCGTCTATTTCAGGCTAAAAGCCCTCTCAGACCTCGGTCACACGGTTGACCTTCTGACCTACCACCTCGGGGAAAATGTCAACCTAAAAAACATAAAGATAATGCGCATCCCTAATCTCTTCTCAATTCGGACGATAAAAATCGGGCCTTCTTTGGTGAAAATTCCACTCGATTTTCTTCTTTTCCTCAAAGCCTTTCTCCAGCTGGCGAAAGGGCGATATAACTTGATTTTTTCTCATGAAGAAGCTGCCTTGATCGGAGTTTTCCTGGGTAAAATCTGGAGATTGCCTCATCTCTATGACATGCATTCCAGCCTTCCCCAGCAGCTTGAAAATTTCAATTTTTCCCGTTCTGAGCTCTTGAAGAGCGCCTTCCTCTCTATGGAGAGATTTATTCTCAAGAATTCCCAGGCAGTTATTGTCATCTGCCAGGATCTGCTCAGAAGAGTCAAAAAGAATGGCTTCGAAAAGAGAGCCATCCTTCTTGAGAACTTCATTGACTTCCCTTGCCCGGAATACTCTGAAGGCCAGATAGAAAAAAAACGCAGGGAATTTGCCCCTAAGGGAGAGAAAATAGTTCTTTATACAGGAAATTTCCAGTCCTATCAGGGCCTTCCTCTTTTCCTCGAAGCAGCAGCAAGAATTCAGGAAGGAATTATCTTTTTGCTTGTTGGAGGAAACAAAGCCGAGTTGGAGGAGATGAAAAATAAGGCAAAAGCCCTCAAAATTCAAGACAGAGTGGTTTTTGTGGAAAGGGTTTCGCCTTCCCTTGTGCCTCTCTTTATTTCGCTGGCAGATGTACTCGTCTCACCTCGACTTTCCGGAACAAATACGCCCCTCAAAATCTATTCCCTACTCAAATCCGGAAAACCCCTTGTGGCCACAAATCTCTGGACACACACTCAAGTCCTCAACGATGGGAATTCGGTGCTGGTTGATCCCACAGCCCAGGGACTAACTGATGGGATCGCCTTTGCCCTCTTTAATGAGGAAGCAAAACAAAGGGCAAGAAAGGCCAAAGAGATGGCTGAGAAGGAGTATACTTATCCAGTCTATCTCGAAAAAATTCGCCAGTCCCTGGACAAAGCTAAAGCAAATTTCAAGGACAATTGAGTCATTTCCCATGCAAGCTTTTATCAGCGGAGGCTCAGGATTCATCGGGAGCCATCTCATTGACCATCTCCTCAAGAAAAGCTGGGGGATTCGAGCCCTTGTCCATAAAAGCAGAATCCATCAGGAAGAAAAAATCGAAGCCATTAGGGGAGATATCTCGGATTTTGAATCTCTGAGAAACGCTTTAAAAGGAACAGACGTCCTTTTTCATCTGGCTGCAGCTCTGGGCTCATCTTTAATCAGCAAAAAGGAATTCTACAGGGTTAACACGGATGGGACGGAAACTATTTTGGAAGCAGCCCGGGAAGCAGCAGTCAAAAAAATCATCCATTTTAGCTCAGCTGGAGTCCTGGGCATTGTCAAATCCAACGAGATCGCTGCTGAAGATTATCTTCTCAACCCCAGAAATATCTATGACAGAAGCAAACTCGAAGGTGAAAAGGTGGCTCTCCGCTTTGCCCGAGAAGGAATGAATCTTGTCGTCATCAGGCCAGGCTGGGTTTACGGTCCTGGAGATCGGAGGACCTTCAAGCTGATCAAGGCTATCCAGAAAAGGAGATTTATCCTTCCCATAAAGGGAAAAATCTTGCAAACTCCTGTCTATATCCAGGACCTCTTAAAAGGGATTCTCCTCTCGGCTGAGCGAGGGAGAAAAGGAGAAATTTATCACCTAGCCGGAAGAGAAGTCCTCACCGTGAGGGAAATCGTTGAGACCATAGCTTCTTCAGCCGGAAGGAAAATCCCCTCCTTCACTCTTCCTCTCTTTCCGCTGAAAGTGGCGGCCTGGCTCACGGAGAAAATATTTTCTCCTTTCAAAAAAGAAGCCCCTCTCAACATGTCCAGGCTCAGCTTTTTTATCCATCCCAAGCCTCTTTCCATACGGAAAGCAGAGAAGGAATTAGGCTACTCACCTGAAGTGGATTTTAAAAAAGGGATGGCCTTAACC
>CAZJXZ010000391.1:0-2415 GCA_964549955.1 uncultured Eubacteriales bacterium | reverse complement strand
CCTGAAGAACGATAGGATTATCGGCTACGATTTATTCGACCTGAAGGAGGAGAAGGGCATGCCCTTTATCCGCAGGGAAGGAGAGAAGGAGTGGCAGAAGATTGGCTCATTTTATTTTATTCCGAAAAGCCTGGCCGAAGCTTCAAAGATTATTCTTCGCAGCCATGATGCCGACCTGCTCGTCGTCGATGAAGTGGGGCCTCTGGAATTGTCGAAGAAAGGCCTGTGGCCTGCGCTGGAGCAGGTGATTTTTAGGAGTGGTGCTCAATATCTTTTTGCGGCCAGGACGAGCATCCTTGAACATTTTCTCAAATTTTTGGGAAAAAGCAAGGTCAGGACATTCGATATCAGGGATAAAGATGTTCTTGCCAGAATTTTGGAGGAAATCAAGAAGGAAGTCTAGGCTAAAATTAATCGTCTAACTCAGTATTTTTCTGCACCCTGTGTCAATAAAGATCTTATGTTTCACCAAGAATTCAAAAAAACGTGAGATAGAAAAAAGATGAGAAATATCTATGTCCACCTTTTAAACCTCCTTGATAAGGGGAAACCTATTGCCTTGGCCACAATCATCGAGACCAGGGGCTCGACACCTCAAGTTGCAGGCGCGACCGCCATTTTCTCTGCTGAAGGGATAGTAGAGGGGACTTTAGGAGGCGGCCTTCTTGAAGCTAAAAGCCAGAAGAAAGCCCTCAACGCTCTGAAGAAAAGAGAATCAATACTCAGCCAGCTCAGCCTTAAGGCTGACATATCCTCAGCAGAGGAGGCTATCTGCGGAGGCGAGGTCAAGACCCTGATCGACTCTAAGCCTGAAGAACATAAAGACGCCTTCCGCAGTTTGAGCCATTCTCTTATAGAGAGAAAGCCGGGTGTGCTGGCCACGTTCATCAACAGGATTTCTGAGGATAAAGTCTCTCTCTTGCGCTGCTGGATAGAAGGCAAAGCCAAGTCCATTGCTGGCCTGGGAAAGCATGCCGGATTCTTTTTTAAAGAAGCTAAGAAAGTCATCGCCGAGGGAAAGCCGCTCCTGCTGAAAATTAAAGAAAAGATATTCGAGGAAAAAGGAGAGGAGACTTCGCTTTTCCTCGAGCCGGTGTTTCCTCTGGCGCATCTAGTCATCGCCGGAGCAGGGCATATCGGCCAGGCTTTGGCCCATCTGGGAAGCCTTTTGAGCTTTGAGGTCACGGTCATCGACGATAGAGCGGAATTTGCAAACAAAGAAAGGCTTCCTGACGCGGACCGGATTATCGTCGCCGATTTTGAAAAAGCCTTCAAGAATTTTTCAATCACTCCTGACACCTACTTGGTCATCGTCACCCGCGGCCATAGCCACGACGCCACAGTTCTTCGCCGGTGCATAGCCTCAAAAGCAGCTTATGTCGGGATGATAGGCAGCGCAAGGAAGATAAGACTGATGCGAAAAAAATTCCTGGAAGAGGGCTGGGCAACGCCCGCGCAGTTTGACCGGGTTCATGCTCCGATCGGTCTTCCCATTCAGTCAAAGACCGTGGAGGAGATTGCGGTCAGCATCGCTTCGCAGCTCGTCCTTGTTCGAAGCCGGGCGCGGGAAAAAGCAAAGGGATTAAGATGATCTGGGCAATGATTCTGGCTGCCGGCGAATCGAGAAGAATGGGAAAGCCGAAGCTTCTCCTTCCCTTCAAAGGAAAAACGATAATCGAGACAATCGTCGAAAGCGTCCTCAAGTCAAAGGTTGATAAGGTCTTGACTGTACTTGGCTCGGACAAAGAGAAGGTTGAGGAGAGAATCAAGAATTTTCCTTTGGAAATTGCCTTTAACAGCGATTATAAAAGCGGTATGCTTTCCTCAATCCAGTGCGGGTTCAAGGCTCTTGCTGAGAATGCTCAGGCAGTCTTGATTATCCTTGGCGACCAGCCATCGGTTTCGAGCGAGGTCATCGACAAAATCATCGCTGCCTACAGGAGAACGGGCAAAGGGATTGTTCTTCCTGTATATAAAAAAGAGCGAGGGCATCCTCTTCTCATCGACACCAAATATCGGCGAGAGGTAGAGAAGCTATCCCCGCAGACCGGTCTCAGGGAGCTTGTCTACAATCGCCCTGAAGATATCCTTGAGGTTAAGGTGAGGACTTCAAGCATTCTCCGCGACATAGATGATGCCGAAGAATATAGGAAGGAATTAGAGAAAAGTAAGAAATAAGTCAGGCTCGCTGTTTTCGACTCACTCAGCCAAAGCTTCTTTAATTCTTTCCGGAGTCATGGGGAGCTGGAAGAGCCTGGCGCCGGTTGCATCATAAATCGCATTGGCTATGACAGCGCCCATGACGATGATCGCCGGTTCTCCGCCTCCAAGAGCAGGAGAATCCTTGGCGTCGATCAGCACTGTCTCGATTTTTGGAAGCCAGGAGAAGCGGGGAAGCTCGTAGGTGTCAAAATT
>CAZJXZ010000390.1:0-2435 GCA_964549955.1 uncultured Eubacteriales bacterium | reverse complement strand
CTGAGCGGCTTCATCAAAATCAAGGAGAATAAAATGTAGCTTATCATGACAAAAAAGCCAACGATAACTGGAGTTTTTGTATCCTTAAGAGAATAGAAGGCGGGAGCCAAAATTTTCACAACGGAGATAAAAGGAAGCCCTAAGGAAAAAAAGAGCAAGCAGGTCGAGGTCATGGAAGTCGATTGAGCGTTGAAGACTCCTCTTTGAAAAAGGACTTGGACGATAGGCCGGCTCAGAGCGAACAAGCCGGCCATGGCTGGCATCGTCACCAGAAACACCAGCTTCAAAGAAAAAATAAGAGTTTTTTTCATAGCCGGGATATCGTCCTGAGCAACCAAATCAGAGAAAGTGGGAAGAAGGGCTATGGAAAGAGCGATGGAAAACAAGCCAAGCGTGATTTCCTCGATTCTGGAAGAATAATAAAGGGAAGAGATGCTTCCTTCTTCCAATGAAGAAGCCATCATCCGGCTCAGTGCAAAATTAACCTGATAGATGCCTGCGCCGAATATGCCGGGAACCATGAGATTGGCCACCTTGCGGACTGCGGGATGGGAGAAGGAGAGCATCGGCTTGAAGCGCATTCCTCTTCGCCAGAGAAAGGGAACCTGAAAGGCAAGCTGAAGGATGCCGCCGATAACAACTCCGATAGCGAAGACGAACGCAGGCTGCTCGGCCTTTCTGGCAAAAAGCATCGCCCCGCTGATAATCGCCAGGTTAAAAAGCACTGGAGTAAAGGCCGGGACAAAAAATTTATGGAAAGAATTCAGGATGGCCCCGGCCAAGGCGGCCAGGCTTATTAAAAAAATATAAGGGAACATGACTTTGGTAAGAACAATTGTCAGCTCCCATTTGCCTTCAATCCCTTTGAAGCCATAGGCAATGACCTTGACCAAAAAGGGAGAAAAGACAATTCCCAGGATGGAAACCACGGCCAGGATTAAAGTCAAATCGAAAAAGAAAGCATTGGCAAACTTCCAGAGCTCGTCCCGGGATTTATCCCTTTTCAACTGGGTAAAAACAGGAACAAAAGAGGCTGACATCGCTCCCTCAGCGGTCAATCGTCTCAACAGATTGGGAATGATGTAAGCGATGCTGAAAGCATCCATGCTGCCGCTTGTTCCCAGGTAAAATGCCTGGATCATGTCTCTCAAGTAGCCCAAAATTCTGCTGAGCAGGGTGGGCGCAGCCACGGCAAAAGTCGACCTGATGATTTTCCTATTCCTGTCCCTCTGTTCCATATTTCTCCTGCTTGAAAGCTAATTATTCCTTAATAAATTCAGCGCCAAAAATCAAATCCCTGTAAAGAAATTGCTTATATAACTGCAGATGAGAGACCAGGCTGGATGCTTCGAAAACCGTTTGAATAGCTCAGGCAGAGTGGTTCGAAAGCACGCCGCTTTTGTCCCAGCGAGACAAAAGCGGCTCGGTTCAAGGCTTCGCTCTCCTCTCCCTTCGGTCGAGGAACCATGCCTGCTCAGCCTTTCACACGGCTTCCTCACCACTCTGCCTTCGCTTCGCAATGCAAAGCCTGTGTGTTTTCGAAGCATCCAGCCTGGTCTCATGTCCGCAAGCGTTGACTTTAGAGAATGGATATCTTATCATAGCTACTTCAAAAAGGAGAAAAAAATGGCTTATCACCACTCAGCCGTAAGACAGTGGAAGCGGAGTCTGCGCAAGGCTGAGGTAAACAAAAAAAGCAAATCTGCTCTTCGCAGCCAGGTAAAAAAATTGAGAGATGCGATCGAGAAAAAAGACCTGGATGCTGCTCAAGAAATCCTTCCCAAGACCTTCGCCGCCATCGATAAATCAGTCAAAAAAGGAACAATTCACCAAAACAAAGGCAATAGGTATAAATCAAGGTTGAGCCGCCAGGTTGGACTGATAACCACGCCTTCCACGCCTTCTAAGTAATCCTTTCTTTCTGGCGAAGGCCGCAATAATCAATAATAAAGCGCTCGAGAAGCGTCTGAGGAAAGAGGGCTTGTCTTTAAATCAACCTCTTCGATCTTAGCCAGGATATGATTTCATTCCTGCATCGAAAATCTTTCATGCCGTGCTGACAGTCCCCATGGTCGAATTTACTATCTTTCAGGATACGATGAGGGGAAAAATGGGGAACAGAAATGGGGATATGCAATCTATCTCGAAAAGGAACCTCATTCTTCAAATTGTAAAACTATTTTACATAAGCTTAAGTTACTTTAGATATGTGAGCAAGAATTTACCCTTGATTTATCAGTCTGGATCATTTATTAATCACGAGAAATTGGGAAAATCGAGGGACATGATCCGATCTTTTGAAATCGGGATTGCGTCCCTGATTTCCTGACCATCTGCCATTGCTTCTTTTGAATTCATAAATAATCCATATTGGAAATTGAGACGAAAAATTTTAATATAAGTCGATTTGTCAATCATAGTTCTGGTACGAATTT
>CAZJXZ010000389.1:0-2450 GCA_964549955.1 uncultured Eubacteriales bacterium | reverse complement strand
TCTTTCCATTGCTGGGTCAAGGCTTCTCCAGCGCATCTATACCAATCGAGCTTGATGAGAATGATGTCTTCCGGCGTCGGGAAGTAGAGTTTCTGCGCTGAATCTTCGGAGACTGGTTTTTCCGCACGCCGCGAAAAAGCCTGTTGACTAAATGGCTCCTGTTTGAGAGTGAAGACGTCGATTTTGAACATGGTTTCCAAGTGGATGAGGTTGAACGATGACTTCTGTTCAATGGCTCTCGTGATTGTGTCCGCGTCAACATAAAATTCGTTCTTCAGCAGACTTTCCAGATCCGCTGCTTGATCCAGGTTCATCTCAGCAACGATATCGACGTCGAGCGTGGAGCGAGCCACGCCGAAGGCAGAACTCGCCAGGGAACCGCCAATGTAATATCTAATCTTCAGCTTTTCCAAAGCCGCAACAACTTTAAAAGTGACTTCTAAGATATCCGGAGTTTTCATGGCCTTAGGCTTTCCCGAAAAGACGATGCGCAACTCGTCTGGCTAAGGATTCATCACCATAAAGGAGGGACACAAAGCGTTCAACCAGAAATTTTTCGGTCTGACCAGGGTAGCGCTCCGAGATAGCCTGCCAACTCAGCCATCTCGTCGTCTGGACCAGTGAATTCACGGCCAGCAAGCGCTTAGAAATCGAGGATTCGCGTATCAGCTTGATCTGCATTTGTTCAGCCTTCAGACTTGTATCAGAAGACAGCGTTTTCATCTTTCTTTAGGTTCGCTCTCTTCGAGGACGGCCAAGCAAGCTTTCGCGTCCTCGACTTCCGAGTGCCCCGGGTCGGCATCCTTCCAGAGGTCGAGGAAGCGTTGATTGTCAAAATGGCATTTGGGGCACTTGATGGTCAATGTTGACCCCTCTAATTTCTGGGCAAAAGAATAGCAATTAATGAGAAAAGAGTCAAATTGAATAGATGAGGAGAGCAGGACAACTACGATTGACAATGATTATTTTTAAAGATATAAATGCCGAAGTACAATCTTCTGACAGATTCTTGATGACTGCCTTGTCAGCCGCGAATTAGGAGAGGATATCATGAAAAAAATTATGATTTTTATCTTTTTGATTGCATCAGCGCTTGCCGCCCTCTCGGGGGATGATAGGATAGAATTGCTGCCGACAATTGAAGAGCCGATCATCATTCAGGACTGGCTCGCTGTCGGTCCCTTTTCCCGCGGAATGAGGGAAGGAGATATCGATTACCTGATAGAGCAAGGTGGAGAACTCGGCATTAAGCCTTACGAGGGATTGGAACACACAAGCATGATGGCGCCCTCTGGCCTGGTCAAATGGATGAAGGTAAAGGCGGATGAGCAGGGGACTGTCAAGATCGTCTATAACAACATCAACCTGGAGCAGCTTCAGGAGATTTATGGAGCTCCGGGAACGATGAGCGTCAGTTATGCCTATGCCGAGTTTGAGAACCGAGGAGCTCGAAGGGCGCTGGTCATCGCTGAAAGGATCGATACATTCAGGCTCAATAACAAGCCCTGGCCTGGTGATATTTACGGTGCCGGCTATGCAAAGATTCCGCTCCTGCTTCGGGATGGAAGGAATAAAATTTTGGTTAAACTGACTAGAGGCGAACAATTTACGTTCAAGATTATTCCAGCCGAAGCGGAGGTGATGGTTTTGACAGGCGATGCAACTGTCCCTGATGCTGTAGTGGGAAAGCCGCTCAAACAATGGGCTGGCGTCAGCGTAATCAATACCACGGCTAAAACCTTAAAAAATATCAAGCTTTCTCTCGGCGACGGTCAAGTTTTCTTAAAGAAAGATGTAAGCATCCCCGAGATGGCGCCGCTATGTATAAGAAAGGTTCCCATCCCGATTGAAAGCAGGGCTGCTATCATAGAGCAAGGTGAAGAAAAAACCATTTCTGTTCCGGTCATGGTCATCATAGACCAGAGCTCACACGCTGACCAGGTCAAGCTTCGCATAAGAAATCAAGCTCAATCCTTCAAAACGACATTTCTCTCAAGAATCGATGGCTCTGTTCAGTACTTCGCCGTTGTTGCGCCCAGGAATTACGACCCCAATAAGACTTATGCTTTAATCCTCAGCCTTCATGGCGCAGGAGTCGAGGCCAGCGGTCAGGCTGACGCTTACAGGCCGAAGGATTGGGCCTTTGTCGTCTGCCCAACCAACCGCAAGCCATTCGGCTTTGACTGGCAGGACTGGGGCCGGCTGGATTGCCTTGAAGTCCTGTCTGAAGCCAGGTCACAATTTCCGATTGATAACAACAGGATTTATCTCACCGGCCACTCCATGGGAGGCCACGGAACCTGGCACATCGGGCTTCACCATCCAGACTTGTTTGCTGCTATGGCACCATCTGCCGGCTGGACAAGCTTTCAGCTTTATGTTCCTTACTTTCTGAGAAAGAGCGATATTTTCGGACATCCCAGCTTGCTTGCCATCCGAGACATGGGGCT
>CAZJXZ010000388.1:0-2487 GCA_964549955.1 uncultured Eubacteriales bacterium | reverse complement strand
TCAGGAGCACAAGCCCTTCGCTGTCATAATCCAGCCTTCCCACAGGAAAAATTCTCTTTTCGAATGCCGGAAGAAGCTTGATGACTGTCGGCCTCTGGAAAGGGTCTTCAAGTGTCACAAGATATCCTCTGGGCTTGTTCAGCATCAAGTAGACAAAACCTTCTCCTTTCTTCACCGGCCTTCCATCAACCTCAACTCTGTCCTGCTCATCATCGATCTTGCTACCCAGCTGGCATACAATCCTGCTGTTGACTCTAATCCTTCCCTGCTCGATCATCCTGTCAACCTCTCTCCTCGAGGCTACGCCTGCCCGGGACAGAAACTTATTGAGCCTGATCTGCATTCTCAGTAATCCTTTCCCAAAAGATGGATGTTTCCGATGTTGATCCTTCTCAGCCCGGCTTCTGCAGCCGCCTGCCGACATTCTTGGGCGTGGCGGCGGGAAGTGCAGGGCAAATCCCGAAAATAAAAATGAGGGTAAAAGCCGAGTAAAGAGTAAGGAATCTCAGGGTCAAAGCTAGCTATGAATTTTGCTATCTCGAAGACCTCTTCCCTCTCGACATAGCCTGGAACAAGAAGTGTACTGGCCACGACCAGAGGAGGGTCTTTTCTCTTCTTCGTCCATCTCGCTGCAAGCTCAAAGTTGGCCTTTGTCTGTTCGTTCGGCCGGCCGCAGAGGGCGATGTTCAAGTTGGAATGGAATGTTTTTAAATCAAACTTGACGCAGCCCCCGCTCTCCAGGGCAATCTCCAGGATTTCTTCCAGGAAGCGGCTGTTCATCGAGCCGTTTGTCTCCCAGCAGATTCTCAAGATCCTGTTCTGATTTTGAGCAAGCGCGAGGCGGGAAGCATGGATGGAATGAGGAAGCTGGGGCGAGGGGTCGCCGCCAAAATAGCAGATACAAGAAGTCCATCTATCCACAGCCTGCGACAACTCTGAAGAAGTCTGAGGCTTCCTTTCTCTCAATCCCTCCCGATAAGTCCAGTTCTGGCAGAAAAGGCAGTTGAAGGTGCAGCCATAATAGAAGACAGCCAAGTTCTTATAACCGTATTCAGCACTTCGAGAGTAGGCATATTTAGGAAAGCCGGTCCCGGTGCCTGCAGGGCAAACCCAGATGGCAACGCAGTTCGTGGGTAAGGGGTCGTAATACCAGGAGAAAATTCCTTGCTTTGGAGCCGGGTCGATTCTCTTGCCTTCTTTCCAGGCTCTTATGCCGCAATATCCGGCCTCACCCTTTGCCATTTGACAGCGGTTAACACAATAGCTGCACGATATCCCGTTCTCATCCTTTGGCGGTGAGGGAGGAAGGCCAAAAGCTTCTCTTGAGGCCAGATGAGCCTCACCGATAAGAGGTTCGATGTTTTTAAAATCATGAAGGATACAGTTTCGACATAAGCCCAAAAACTGAGAAAGAGGGCTATGCTCTTTTCCGCAATTCCGGCACTTACTCATCGATTCTATCCATTTACTTTCAATTATAGCCGGTAATGAATCTCAAGCAATCGCCAACAAAAGGTGACATTTATAATTCTTTCTACTTATTCCAGACGCGGCTTGGCCAGAATCTCCATGACCCTGAGATCAAAGAAAGTCTGGGCATTGGCTGGCTTCAAAAGAATGGCTGTATCAGCTCCCCGGCCAGTTCCTCCCACTGAGATGCAGGGCTCGCTCAAGGGAATAAGTCCGGCGTCAGCTGCCATAAGAGCAATCTCAACTGCGACCTTTGTCCCCTCGCCAAAAACGCGCAAGGTGTAGGCCACGAGTTCTTCCAACTCATAGGTTCCCAGCTTTTTCCTGACAGCCCGCCCTACTCCTCCGAAGGCATGCTGGCAGGTCAGAATTCTAAAACCCGATTTTTCAATCTTCTCTCGAAATTCCGGCTTCATCTCCTGGTAATCAGGCTTGACGAAGCCCGTGGAGTGAGTGACGATGACCAAGTTCTTTTTGGCGAAGAGCTTGGCTGCCATCCAACCCGTCTCTCCTGTGGTTGTGGCCACAACAATATTTTTCACTCCCAGCTCTTCAGCCCGCTTTGACGCAACCTCAAGTGTCCTTCTCGTATTCTCCTGGCCTGGCTTTTCGAAGTAGATACAGGGCACAGATATTTCTTTGTTATCTCTTCCTGCCATAACAAACTCTCCTTATTGCAATATTAATACAAACGCAATAAATATCTTCGCCTTGTCATTGCGAGCCCAAAGGGCGCGGCAATCCGACGAAGTCGTTGCGAGGCGCCTAGCGCCGTGGCAATCTCTTCAATAAATATCTTCGGATTGCTTCGGCGCTTCGCGCCTCGCAATGACACTTATTTTATTGCCATTGTATGAATCGATAAAACCTCCAAAAAGTTCATCAGTATGCAATAAAATTAAAGAAAGCCTGCGTTTTTTCGAAGCACCCACTCTTCGCCTCATTCATCCATTATTTAAGGCCTAATCAAAACCTTCATCGTCCCGGGCTTTTGCGCTAAAGAAAAGGCTTCCAAGG
>CAZJXZ010000387.1:0-2498 GCA_964549955.1 uncultured Eubacteriales bacterium | reverse complement strand
TAAAGGATGTGGATTCAGCATTATTTCCTGAATTTTAACCTCTGCCGATTATTAAAAATTTTAAATCACCAATTGCATGATTGTCAAGGTTGGCCTGCGAAGTGCATGGATATTATCATGAAGCTGCTGCTGACGATGAAGGTATAAGAAATTGCGCAGACGATTCCTTCCGAGGAAAGAGGAAGTCATGAAATAGCTGCAGGTTCTTTCGAAGCAACCCTCAACTTCCATGCCAAATTCAAGTCAGATATGTTATTATATATCAACGTTCAGAATTATCTGACAAGAGAAGGAAAAAATGCCTATGGTTTGTACCTATTATCGAGGAGGAAAATGAAAAGATTCATCCATTTCTTCCTTGTTATGTCTTTCGCCCTTTTTCCAATCTTTTTTGTAAGCTGTAAAAGAGGTTCAAAAAATTCTGAAATTATCGAAGCCTCGGGCTTAATCGAAGCCATAGAGACAGAAATAAGGGCTAAGGTTCAAGGGGAAATCAAAGAGATTTATGTCCAGGAGGGAGATAAAATCAAAAAAGGAGACCTGCTCTGTCTCTTGGATGATGAAAAGCTTCTCATCCAGTTGAATCAGGTTCGAGCTGGCTTGCAAGGTTTGCGCTCAAAGTTAGAACTCTTCAAGAAAGGAACAAAGAAGGAGCTCATCGCTGTGGCCAAGAATCAGCTGGAAGAGGCGGGCAAAGAGCTGGAGCTTGCCCAGAAGAACGACGAGCGCTTAGCCAAGCTGCTCAGCGAAGGTGCAGTCTCCCAAACACAAAAAGAGCAGGCGGATTTGAGGCTAAAAGTCGCCCAGGAAAGCCATAAAAGCGCTGAGGAAAACTATCAGCTTCTTTTGCGGGGAAAGGAAAAGGAAGAGATCGAGATGGTTGAAGCCGAGATCAGAGGCCTTCTGGCTCAAGAGCAATTCCTCCAGAGCCAGATTCAAGACACAAAGGTCGTTTCTCCGGTCGACGGCTTCCTGGAGATAAGGCACATCGAAAAAGGAGAGCTGGCTCTTCCTGGAACACTCCTCTTCAGCCTCATCGATTTGGGACAGACATATGTCAACGCTTATCTTCCTGAAAGATACATTGGAAGGATAAAGCTCGGGAATCAGGTCGAAGTCATCTCTGACTCTTTTCCGGAAAGAGTCTTTAAAGGACAAGTGGACTATATCTCTGACCAAGCTGAATTCGCTCCCAAGAATATCCAGACCAAGGAAGAGCGCCTGAAGCTCGTCTTCAGGATCAAATCCCATCTTCAAAACACAGAAGGCGAGCTCAAGCCAGGAATGCCGGTGGATATAAAAATCATCATCGATTCCGTGACTTCACAAAAGTCTCCGTCAAAATAAACTCAATCCGAGAAAATGATCTCAGCAAGAATAGAAAATCTGACAAAGAATTTTGGCCGGCTGACCGCAGTCGACAACATCAGCCTTGAAATCGAAAAGGGGAAAATCATCGGGCTCATCGGCCCTGACGGCGCAGGCAAGACGACTTTCCTCCGCCTGCTGGCAGGCTTGCTCCAGCCTCACTCAGGTTCGGTCTTGGTCGAGGGAATCGATGTCGCCAAAAATCCCGAGCAGGTCAAGGAGAAGATTGGCTATATGCCTCAGCACTTCAGCCTCTACGGAGACTTGACCGTCGCTGAAAACCTCAAGTTCTTTGCCGACCTCTATGGAGTGCCCAAGAAAAAATTCAGAGAGCGAAAAAAAGAATTGCTTCATTTTAGCGGCCTTGCTCCCTTTGAAGAGCGGCTGGCCTGGAACCTCTCCGGAGGAATGCAGAAAAAATTAGCCCTTTCCTGCAACCTTTTCCACACCCCGGATTTTCTTCTCCTCGATGAGCCGACAACAGGAGTCGACCCGATCTCAAGAAAAGAGCTCTGGGAGCTGCTCTTCCAATTGAACGGGCAGGGAACGACCATTCTCATCACCACGCCTTACATGGATGAAGCTCAGCGATGTCATCTTGTCGGATTCATCTATGAAGGACGGATGCTGAGCTTCAAGGCGCCTCAGAGCCTGATTCAGGAAATGAACGAGGAAATATTGGAGCTTGTGACCGAGCACAAGCAGGCCAGAAGCCTGCTGCGAAACATTCCTGACCTGAAGAACATCTACCCCTACGGAGAGACCCTCCATCTTGTCTTCGAGCCGGGAAAAGAAGGGGAGGCGAGGACAAAAGAATTTTTGGAAAGGCAAAAAATTCAGGCGCTGAGCCTGAAAAGAATCACTCCTTCTTTCGAGGACGCATTTCTGGCTCTGGTCGAGGAGCAGAGGGCGGATGAATAGCATCGAGGTCCAGAGCCTGACCAAAATATTCGGCCGGTTTACTGCCGTCGACCACATCTCTTTCGGCGTGAGCAAAGGAGAAATCTTCGGCTTCCTCGGACCGAACGGCGCCGGAAAATCAACCACAATCCGCATGCTGTGCGGAATCATCAGACCTTCATCAGGCGAAGGCTCGGTCGGCGGGTTCAGCATCAACACCCAGTCTGAAA
>CAZJXZ010000386.1:0-2510 GCA_964549955.1 uncultured Eubacteriales bacterium | reverse complement strand
AAAGCAGAAGCATTTCTAACGAACGATGCCCGCCTGGGGATGATCAAAGACGAAGAACTCGATATTTTGGTGCTTGATAACTTTATTGATCCGTGACAAGACAAATGCGGCTGACGCCGAGAATGGCAGCCATGGTGCGCTGGAATAGCAGAGCTTCGACGCGCCTCAATTTGATCTGTAATCCAATGTCTTGATATTGCTGTATAACCCACCGGAATCTGCCTTTGCTATATAGCTTAGAGGAGCTCCGAGAGCTCCCAATTCCCTGAAAATGTTGTTTCCTCTGCCTTTCTCCCCTGGCGAACCGCGCCATGAGCATTTTGGTGTCCATATGAGTCGATGGGATTTGGAAGGCGAAGGAATGGCGAGGAAGTCGGCGGGGAATTGTGCGCATAAGCTGAGAAGACGGAAGCATTGACAACTATTAATGTACATGATATTTTGATCATGTACATGGGAAGGAGGCCATATGTTAAGAAACAAACATTTGAGATTAGACCAAGAGAAGATCGAAAGGGTCAAGAAGATCCTCAAAGCCAACACGGAGACTGAGGCCTTAGATAAGGCGCTTGATCGGTTGATCCAAGAGGACCAAGAAAGGCTTTCCAGAAGGAGAATAATGAATTGCATCTCAGAGCTCAGAAGAAGTTTGGGCAGAATAGAAGAAGACTCGGCAGAATGGATCAGGGTGGCAAGGAAAGAGAGGATGCGAACCCGTGAACGCCGTACTTGATGCCAGCGTGGCCCTAAAATGGCAATTTGAAGATGAAGAAGCTACCCCTTCGGCCCTGGTCCTCCTTGAGGATTTCATTGATGGCAAAATCATATTGCTTACTCTGACCCTTTTCCCCTACGAGATTGTCAGTGGCATTCATGTGGCCATTAACCGAAAAAGGATTGGCGAAGCGGATGGGTTTAAGGCTATCAACTACCTTACTTCCTTGGGAATCAATCTTAGACCGTTTGAAGATTTGATTGAAACTACTTTTCAAATGGCCAGAAGATATAATCTTTCTCCATATGATTGCGCGTACATGGCCTTGGCGGAAAAGGAGAAGTGTGATTTCTTTACCGGAGATCGGAAGCTATTTAAGGCAATCAAGGCTCACTTCTCTTTTGCGCGGTGGATCGGCGATTATCCTTCAATGGCTCGCCACTAATTTCTTACGTCATCCATCGATTTTGGCACCTTTCAGTCTGAGAATCTTCTTCTGACATCTTATAACTGCTAGGTCTTCCCCTGCACGCCCCGGGCGTGATGGGAGGACGGCTACCTGTATCAGGTTGCAGGATTGCTGTTGAATACTCTTCTCCAATTTAGTAAGATGCGGGCACGGTGTAATTTAATCTAAATTCTCAAAAGAACCATCCTTTCTCCCCTTTACCCGGATAAAAGAAAAATGACAAAAACCCGCAAGAGGGCCAAACAAGCTGGACCCGAAAAATGCGCTAATCGAGCCAACTCGGCCTACCTCGACAAGCTAATCGCGGAGGCAACCGTGGACTGCTACAACGAGTCCGAGGAAATTACCGGCATCTTCACCATGCTGGAAGAAAACCTATCGGTGCCGTTTACGACGACACTGCTCGGCATGGAAGTAACCGTGGAGCGAATCCAAATGAACGACGCCGATGAGATCGTGGCGGTCTGCCGTCTCGGCCGCAGACGGCAGAGGGTGCCTGTTCTGGACTTGCCGCTGCCGGAGCCCCAGCCGAGAGGCGCAGAGTGGATCGAGGCCTTCCATCGATGGGCTCAGGGGAGATAAGCGATGTCCAGAAAACGTGTCCCGGATCATTTGCAGATCTGGGTGGATGCACGGAAGAAGTTCCATTTGTCTCACGCCCAAATCCAGATGGCCCGCGAGCTTGGTCTTAACCCGAAGAGGCTCGGAAAGATCGCCAACCAGGATCGGGAGCCATGGAAAATGCCACTCCCGCAGTTCATTGGGCAATTGTATCGCAAGCGGTTCGGAAGAGACTGTCCCGCGGTCGTGATGTCCATCGAGGAGAAGGTCGAAATGGAGCGTCGCAAGAAACTGGCCAGACGGGAAAAGAAGCGGGCTGAGAGTAAAGAAACCTTGCATGCTCTGATGACGGGGAACCCAGAGGAGAATCGATGAGCGAGTACCAGTACTACGAGTTCCAGGCGATCGACAGGCCGCTGCCAAGAAGGCCGCAAAAGAGAAGGCACAACGTGAGCGCGAGGCGGCGGAACGGCGGGAAAAGTACCTCGACGAGATGGCCAAGCGAGAGCCGATTCTGTGGAATCAAGTGGAAAACCTTATCTCCACGAAGCAGCCGAAGAGCTACGACCAAGCAGTGAGGTTACTCGTAGACCTCCGCGACCTGGCGTCCCACAAGGACAAGATGAATGAGTTTGGACCCAGACTCAGTGCGCTCCGTGCAGCCCAGGCGCGCAAGCCCAGCTTCATCAGACGGCTGCGCAAGGCGGGGCTGTGACCTTTGCCCTGTTAGCAAATGATCCCTCCGTTTTGACTGATTAAAATTCT
>CAZJXZ010000385.1:0-2510 GCA_964549955.1 uncultured Eubacteriales bacterium | reverse complement strand
CATATTTTTTCTTTTTATTATAATAGCAAAAATTGTGCCAACAATTATAAAAAATATCTTTATTATTTTCAATAACTTAAATTTCTATTCTGTCTTCGGTAATCCATTTTTTTGGATTCAATTCAAAAGAATGGATTGAATTTGACTCTTTTGTCATTTTCCGGTCCTTGTTTTTTTATTTTATGTCAACAAGGCTGTAGCCGATGAGAAACTGTTAAATTCAAATGATTCTATTCCAGATTAAAACAATGGAGAGGATTTTACTCTTTTAGACTTTTGAGAAGGGCCTGCCAGCGGTTGATGTGGCCTAATTCATCGGCCTGATTTTTCTCTATGACCATTCGGGTCTCATCATCCCAGTCAATCTCTTGCAAAAGATCCTGGTAATGGCGGACAGCCTTCTCCTCAACCCAGATGCCTGTCTTGAGCACAGCAGTGCGGCCCATGAGCCTTGAAAGAAACCCAAATCCGAACCCCACAAGCCAGTAAAGAATCCTCAGGACGCTGGGACGAAAACCGTATTCATATAGCTTGAGCTGAAAATCCTGGAAATGCGTCATCTCGTTGGCCATAGCTATAATGAGCTGGAGGTTGTGCTCTGTTTCCTTTTGAATGAGCTGGAACTTATAGATATTGACTGCCATTGTTTCCAGAGTGTGCAAGGTCCGCAAGCCTTTCTTAATGCTTCGCAGCCTTTGCCTAGGCATCCCCTCCCCTCTGAATTTGAAGTCTTCTAGAGCCATTCTCGGCCGGACGACAGAAATATCAAAATCCTTCTTGGCCACGATGAACCTCCGTTACAGAGAACATCTATAAATCTGTGAGATAAATGGGATTTCCATCAAGGTCTTATTCAAATCCAGCCCAGTTCGCTGAATTCAGGGAAGCCTGAGCGGGATATTCCCCAGTAGGCAAAGAGAACTAAGCTCAAGAAATAACCAGCTATGAAAAAAAGGAGGAAGGGATTAGGGCTCTTTTTTTGTCTTTTCAAATAAAGGATAATGGCAAGGAGAAACCCGACGCCAGCAGCAGGAAAAGTGAAGATGACTGTCTGCCCTTCGATGCCGTTTACAGTATAGGTGAAACCGTAGAAGGCAGCCCCCAAGGAAACAAAAACCGCAGATTTCAAATTGAGGGAGTTGAGAGAAATTTTAGAAGCAAGAAGAACAAGGCCTATGGAAATCAGGAAAATGCCACTGTCCCACATGAAATGGCTTATTACTTCATCAAAAAGATAGTTCGCTTTGTACAATTCTGATCCCTTCATACCTTGAAGAAGCCTGGAGATGGAATTAGCCGAAAGATGGAGGCCATGGCCATCGATATAAAGGATAGCGCCGATGGCCAAGAAAATCTTGGCCAATGTCGCTGGAGTTCGAGCCAAAGATTCCTGATCGGGCAAAGAATTCAAGCTCCGTAAGGCGCGAGAATAAAGAACATAGGCCAAGGGGATGACGGCAAATGGAGTCAGAAAATCGAGCAGGTCACCCCAAGTCAGCGACAACGTCAGAAAGCGGGGAAGAAGAGCGGGCATGATCTGAAAAAAGGCAAAGAAAAAGCCAAAGATGAACAGCCAGAAGCCTAGGGTATTTTTCACTTCTTTCATCTAATTCTCCATCAAAAAATATGGCCGAAATTGAAATAAATCCCTGTCCCTTCGCGGCTGAAGCCCATATCAAACCTGACGACGAAGTTTTTAAGATAATACCTCAATCCCCAGCCGACATCAAAGGCAATTTTGTCAAGCCTCGCTGCTGACAAAGATGGCCAGACCCGGCCTGCATCCAGGAAGACATTTCCACCCAATTTCCTCCAGAGAGGAAAGCGGTACTCGGCATTGAGCAAGAACTTTCCTTTATCCTGGAAACGATTCATCTTGTAGCCCCTCATGGCATTCATCTCACCGCCGCCTCCGAGAACAGGGTATTCAAAAAGAGGAATTTTATCGCCGCCTATCCCTTGAACGAGAAAGCGGAAGGCTAGAACATCTTTCTGGCCGAGGAGAAGAAGATATCTTCTGAGATCGAAAGTGAAGCGATAGAAGCTTGCCTTCCTGTTTCCAAGAAGGCTCGAGGCCAGGTCATTCTGGACTATAAGGCGAAAACCTCTTCTGGGATGGATCTGGCTGTCTGAGCTATCATAGCGGACGACAAGGGAAGCAAAGGGGGAAAACTGCTCGCCCACCTCTTCCAGCTCAGCTGTAAACGGCCTTCCCTCTTCAACCTTGAAATACCCGATATTCCTGAAGACGTAATGGGCTTCGAGCACAAAACGAGGGCTAAAGCCTCTGGCGAACTTCAGCTGGAGCTCCTTTTTCTCGTAAGTCAGCGTGGTCTCATCTTCTTTGTGGGAATCGGGACCTTTTCCGTAGAAGCTGTATTTCAGGTATTTGTCGTATTCGGCCTTGAGGTCGAAAGAAAAAGGATACTTTTTCCCCTGCCTGATTTCGATATCTGGAATGGAGAAGGTAAAGACATACCACCTCTCGCCCTTGCTGGAGTTGAAGACAA
>CAZJXZ010000384.1:0-2518 GCA_964549955.1 uncultured Eubacteriales bacterium | reverse complement strand
TGCTGACTGGAAAAGGTTCTATAAAGGTGAATACATCGGCTATATCGATGATGTTGAGTCCCGTGCCGTTGATGTCGGTTTAAACAATCAGGAGTATTATGAGGGAGGAGTCGTCGCTCCTGAAAGCGGAGGATCGGGAGTAAGAGGCATTTTTGTCAATTCCAGATGGATGTTCAAGCTCTCTGGGCTTTACCAGCTGCCTTGGGGAATAAATCTTAGCGGTGTTTTCGTCGCCAGGGAAGGATACGTCAAGCCAACTTATGTTATGGTGAATATGCCTGGAATTGGGCAACAAGAGCTCTACGGAAGCCCTGACGGCAAAGGAAAATTCGGAGATGGACGTCTGCCAGCTTTCTGGGTTCTCAACTTCAGGCTGGAGAAGGTTTTCAAGATTTTTGAGACTGCCAAGGTCACCTTGGCCGCAGATGCCTTCAACATCACCAATGCTGCTCATTCGCTGAGTAAAGAAAGACAAATCACTTCGCCCGACTTCAATCAAGACCTGAGAATCCTCAATCCCAGAGTCTTCAGATTTGGAGTAAGGTTCGACTTCTAAGCAGTGGAAAGCTCAGGCTCGAAGCCCCTTCTGCATGCGGCGCGGAAGGGGCTTCCCTCCTTGTTCAAGCTCTCAACGGTGACGGAAGGCAGCAAGTGCTGAAAAGAAAGTGTTGGGGTAAAAAGTTTCTCGCCGTTTGCAGCGAGATGAAAGCACGGGGGGTGATGGAGGCGAGTCATGAAAGGGATAAGGCTTTTGAGCGAAGTCATTGCTGAAAAGAAGAGCTCTGACCGTGCTTATTCTTATCTCGCCGCTCTGTACAAAGAAAAGGGAACCCTGGCAGAAGCTTTGGAGATTCTCAAAAAAGAGCTTGAGAATAACCATTCTGTCCATGAAACAATCTGCGCTTACAGCATTTTTCTGATCGAGGTCGGAGAGTATGACTGGGCCATCGAAATTTTGAAAAAGGGATTGACCTCTGTAGATTATAACCCTGAGCTGTGGAATTTTCTTGGAGTCGCCTACTGGAGCAAGAGAGATTTCTTGAATGCCGTTGAAGCCTATCAGAAAGCACTCGTCTTGGACAAGAATCATCCTCTTGTCTTCAACGACCTGGTTTCTCTTTCTACTGGCCAATCCTTTAGCCCAAAAGAAGCAGAAGACTTTCAAATTGCCTTCAAGAAGTTTGAAGAAGCGGTGGAGCTCGACCCTGATTTCTGCCTTTTTTTCTTTAATAACAGTCTGTCATCTTCTGTGAAAGAAAGAAGGCATAGAGCCCAGGCTCTCTTTCAAAAAATCAGGAATGGACATTTGCTATATGGCCAGAATAAGCAGAAGTCAGACTCTTTGATTTGACTTAAAAAATTCAGCAAAAAAATCAAACTAAAAGCGCGTCCTACTATATTTTTTTCTATTCTTTATTGACCAATATCTTTTGTTATGGTATAAGCTTTTTTTAACAAATTTAAGAATCGTTAATTGAAAATAAATAAAAAATTGCCAAGGTTGTTCTTCTTATTGTCATAATTTCTGTCGGGAAGGATGGGGGATTTCTAAAAATTCATTTTAAATGTTTATATGTGAATGGAGGCAGACATGAAAAAAAGATTCATTGCTTTTGCCATCTTGGCGCTTCTCATCTTCCTTCCGGCTTGCAAAAAGGCGGAAACCCAGGTTAAGCTTGCCTATCCGGTCGCCAAGAAAGTCGACCAGGTGGACGACTATTTTGGCACTAAAGTCCAGGACCCTTATCGCTGGCTGGAGGATGAGAATGCCCAGGAAGTTAAGGACTGGGTTCAAGCAGAGAACAAAGTGACCTTTGCCTATCTGGAGAAGATTCCCTTTAGGGAGAAGATTCGCCAGCGCATAACCGAAATCTACAACTATCCTAAATACGGTTCGCCCTTTCGGGCAGGGGAATATTATTTCTTTTATAAGAACGATGGCCTGCAGAACCAGTCTGTGATTTATATCCAGAAAGGGCTGGACGGAAAGCCTGAGGTGTTTCTCGACCCTAACAAGCTGTCTCCAGATGGCACAGTGAGGATTGGCCTTGTGGGATTTTCCAAGGACAACAGGCAGGTAACAATCGCCCGTTCCGAAGCAGGCTCGGATTGGCAGGAGCTCAGGGTGATGGAGGTCGAATCCAGGAAGGAATTGAGCGACCGCATTCAGTGGGTGAAGTTTTCAGGCGCAGCCTGGCATGGCAATGGATTCTACTACAGCGGCTACGACAAGCCGGAAAAGGGCCAGGAGCTCACAGCCAAAAACGCCAATCAAAAAATTTACTACCATAAGCTCGGCGACCCTCAGCAAAAAGATAGGCTCATCTACGAGGATAAGGAACATCCGTTTAGATACCAAGGGGTGGAAATCACCGAAGACGAAAAATTTATGTTCTTAACCATATCCGAGGGAACCCACGGCAACGAGCTTTACTACAAAGACCTCTCCCGAAAAGCTATGAATTTCGAGCCTCTGGTCAAAGGCTTTGAATTCGATACATATGTCATCGACAATGTC
>CAZJXZ010000383.1:0-2519 GCA_964549955.1 uncultured Eubacteriales bacterium | reverse complement strand
GCCTTTCCAGCGCAAGGGACTGGGGATGCTGATGATGAGAGAGCTTTACTTTCTCGCCGCAGAGAAGAATGTGGAGAAGGTCGTGGCCAAGATGATGAGGCCTCAGGTTGCGGCCAGAACCATTTGCCACAAGCTTGGATTTAGGGAGGAGCACCTCATCCCCGACTATGTCAAGGATATAAGCGGAGAGACTCAGGACTTGATCATCATGACCTGTAACCTGAAAGACTTATGGAAGGAAATCGAGCACGTTTACAGCGATTCTGACTGGGAGCGCTGCCGCTAGCCATTCCTGCCAGGCCAGCCCTTTTGGAATAAGCAAAGTTTTTCAATCTCGCAACACAGCGCAGAAACAAATTCTTCTTCCTCAATTCAGACACTTCCAAAACAAATTATGTCAGAATATTGGACAAATAGCTGATAAAACCTGAAGAAGAACAGGACAATTACCCTATAAACCAGGGATAAAATTATGGCTGTTATCCTTTCTTTTTGCTGCCAGCCTGGGGGATAGAAATGAGGGCGCAAGCTGGAAAACGTTCTGTTTTCAGAGGTGAACGATTATGCCGAGGCGAATAGAGCTTCCGGTTAAATCGAACGAGAACTCCCGCACATTCTTAGCACTGACCGGCACAGGAAATTCTCCAGTCGCAATCTCGGGTAAGTAGCCAACACCATTGACTGGCAGCTCGTAATACCAGGCTTTACCAGACCTGTTTTCTGAAAAGCCGCTCAGCTCAGTGTAGAGTTCATTTCCTTTCCACGGCCTCAACCTGCAGAGCAGCGCTCTGCCCTCGATAAACAGGGAAACGCGGGGAATCACCTTGAATTTCAGGCCGACACCGCTATGAAACCCGATATCACCGCTCTTTATTTCTCCATCATGGCTGGACCCTATGGCTGGACTCATCAGTCCTTGTTCATACGTGTGGGTATAGGTCGCACGGCCAAAATAGTAGCCGACGCCTCCGTTTATGTAGACGTTCAATGTCGGGAAAATCGAGTAAAAGAAATGGCCGCTGACCTTGATAGGAAAAAAAACGAATCTGGAGTTAAGGGTATAGGTAATGTACTGTCCAGCTCCGGTTAAATCTACTCCTTGATTTGTGTCTCTTTGGGTGTATCCTGCTCCAAAGCCGATGCTGAAATGTTTCTTGACTTGAACTAAAAATTCACCATCGAACTCATATCTCATGTTTATCTTCTTAAAGCTTCCGGCCTTGGTCAGGCTGTATTCTTGGGCAAGAAGGCTTAAAATTCTCTCTGCCCCAGTGAGCAGGCTGTTGTAATCTCCGACCTTTACAGTGCCATATCCGTCAGAAACCAAAAGCGAGAATTTTTGAGCCTGGCCCATCCCGCTGAAAAAGATTGTCGCAGCTATTACTGCGAAAAAAAGATGGAAATTCTTTTTCATCTTACCTACTCCTTTCTTTACATTTTTGTTTAACACTAAGTCTTTCTGGGCGCAGTTCTTTTGGATCGCATCCCTGTTATTGGTACGTCTGTTCTCATTTTCGGCATAAAATTAGCAAAAAACATGCCAGAAACAGCCAATCAGGCGGTGACCATGCAAAAGATTGACTTTTCCGTAAAAATGAGAAATTATTAATTTCTCAAAAATCAGGCCTGGATAGCTGACAGGCAAAGCATGAGTTTTGCCGCCCAGTCAATTGTTTAGGCCTGAGCCCAATTAAAAAGGAGGTAAACCGTATGAAACGCAATATTGTCTTTTTCTTCACATTGCTCGCCTTCGCTTCGCTGGTCGTTGCCGCTGAGATCAAGCTCGACGTCAAGGAACACGTGCTTCCCAACGGGATGAAAATCCTGATGATCCAGAAGAGTGGCGTTCCGCGCGTCGTCTGCCACATCTATTTTAAAGTCGGCTCGATCAACGAGCGACCGGGCATCACCGGCCTCGCCCACATCCACGAGCACCTGATGTTCAAGGGCACCCAGATGATGGGCGTCACAGACTTTGCCAAGGATACTGCAATCGATAAGCAGATTGACGAGCTCATGGACAAAGTCTATCGGGAGAAATTCTGGAAGGCCGACGGCGGCGACAAAGAAAAGCTTAGCCAGTGGCAGAAGGAATACGAGGAGCTGGTCAAAGCTGAAAAGCAGTATATCGTCAAGGACGACCTCTGGAACCTGTACATGAAGAATGGTGGCACGGGTCTTAATGCTTCGACCGGAAATGAGAACACAGGCTATTACGTGACGCTTCCCTCTAACAAGGTCGAGCTCCAGATGTTGCTCGAATCCGACCGGATGCTCAACGCCTATTTCCGGGAGTTTTACTCCGAAAAGGACGTCATCATGGAGGAGCGCCGCCTGAGCGAGAACAGGCCGGGCTACTTCTTCAGCGAACAGGTCAACGCCGCCTTCTATGCTGCCTCACCCTACCACTGGGACGTCATTGGCTGGATGGACGACCTACGCAAAGTCACCAAGGCCGACCTTATCGATTTCCACAATCGCTATTATGTGCCCAATAATGCCGTCGCCATCTATGTCGG
>CAZJXZ010000382.1:0-2519 GCA_964549955.1 uncultured Eubacteriales bacterium | reverse complement strand
AAGTACAGGGAGGGAGGGCGTTGAAGAAGTTCACGGTCATCAACACTCCTGTTCATAACATCGACGGCGTGGCAAAAGTCACTGGCCGGGCAATCTACACTTTTGACGTCAAGCTTCCCGGGATGCTCTACGGCAAGATTTTGAGAAGCCCTTATCCCCATGCAAGAATAAAGAATATCGACGCAAGCCGGGCCGAGAAGCACGCTGGAGTAAAGGGAATCGTCACGGGGAAAGATACTCTGGGCATCAAGCAGGGAATATGGCGCCGTTTCAAGGAGCTCTGCGACGAAGAAATCCTTGCCCGTGACAAAGTCCGCTATATTGGAGAGCCTGTGGCTGCCGTGGCTGCAGTTGACGAAGACACTGCCGAGGAGGCGCTGGATTTGATCGAGGTCGAGTATGAGCTTCTTCCGGCTGTGTTTGAGCCTCTCGAGGCCATAAAGGAAGGTGCGCCCCAGCTTCATGAGAATGCTGAACGGAATATAAACGTTACGCGCCATATCGAATGGGGCGATGTCGACCAGGGCTTTAAAGACGCTGACTATATCCGGGAGGATTGGTTCAAGTGTTCATCCCAGCACCATGTCTGCATGGAGACGCATTGCGCTGTGGCGAGCTACAGCCCTGAAGGGAAGCTGACTGTCTGGACATCGACTCAATCCCATTATTACATTCAGGTTTTGCTGGCCTGGGTATTAGGTTTGAGGGAGAACGATGTCAGGGTCATATCCCGCTACACCGGCGGAGGCTTTGGCAGCAAGTTCGAGCTCGATTCTGCTCAATTCTGCAGCTCTCTGCTTTCCATGAAGCTTTGCAAGCCGGTCAAGATCGTCCTAAGCCGCGAAGAAGAGTTCATGGCCACCAAGCGCCGCACGCCGATGTTCTATTACTTGAGAACAGGCGTTAAGAAGGACGGCACTTTTGTCGCCAAAGAGGCACGCGCTTTCACCGAAGGCGGTGCCTATACTTCGATGGGAGCGACTGCGCTCTATCTCACCGGTTTCTTCCAGGCCTTTCCCTATGTCTGGCCGAGCTACAGGTACGATGGCTACAGGGTCTATACCAACACCGAGCCGAGCTCAGCCATGCGCGGCTTTGGAGCGCCCCAGGCAACTTTCTGCGCCGAGACCCAGATTGAGCTCATAGCCAAAGAGCTTGGTCTTGACCCGATAGAAATCAGGCGAAAGAACTCCATGTATCCCGGCTATGAAGTTCCGGGACAAGCCTGGATTCAAAGCTGCGGCCTTATCCAGTGCCTTGATAAGATTGAAAAGTGGGTTAAGTCGCGGGGAAAGCTCCCGCCCAATCACGGCATTGGTCTGGCTGCCTACGGCTTCATGTCAGGCGGAATCTTCAACTGGTTTGATACGCCCTATGCTTTCTCTGCAGCGATAGTAAAAATAAATGTCGACGGCAAGGTCGACCTATATGTCGGCTCTCAAGACATGGGCCAGGGTTCGAACACAACCCTAAGCATGATTTGCGCCGAAGAGTTGGGTGTGCGCCTCGATGACATCCGTCTACACATGGGTGATACGGACATTTGCCCTGTCGACCTCGGCGCCTGGGGAAGCCGCGAGACGCTGATGCAGGGGAATGCAGTCAAGATGGCAGCCGCAGAGGCAAAGCGGCAGCTGCTCGAGTTTGCAACGGCAAAGCTCTCACCGAATATTGTTTATGACTTGGACATCAAGGACCGGTGGATTCATCTTATCGCCAGACCTGAGCGCGGACTTTCCTATTATGACGTTGTCAAAGAGGCAATAAGAGGCAGGGATGGCCAGCCGATTATCGCCAGAGGACATTATACTCCGCACCGCAAAGGAATGATCTCTCCTGCCTATAGCTTCGGTGTCCAGGCTGTTGAGATTGCAGTTGAACCTGAAACAGGAAAGATAACCCTGAAGAATTGTGTAACTGCCCATGACTGCGGCCAGGTCATCAATCCCTTGGGACTCAAAGGCCAGCTTGAAGGGGCAATGGCCATGGCCGCAGGCTATGGCTTCACCGAAGACCTGCCCATGGATGAAGGAAAGATTCTTAATCCCAATCTCGTCGATTATAAAGTTTTGAGGGCGACAGAGATGCCTGAGACAGAAGTCTACGAGGTGGAGACCTACGAGCCAGAAGGGCCTTTTGGTGCCAAGGAAGCAGGCGAAGGGTTGACGAACCCGACAGCAGGCGCTCTGAGCAATGCCGTCTTCCATGCTGTCGGCGTCAGTATCAAAAACCTGCCCATCACTCCGGAGAAAGTGCTCGAGGCACTCAAAGAGAAAAAGAAGAAGAAAGAAGGTTAGGGAGAGAATAGAGTGGCTTATAAATGCCCTGTCTGCAGCAAGGTCTGGCCTGATACATTGGATATGGCGCGGCACGTTTTTGGAATCGCAGACCAGGCCCATAAGAATTGGGTCAATTCCAAGGGCCTCAACTTCATCGAGCTGTTGCTCATCCAGACCATGGAGCCCGGAAACAAGGGCTACAAGACCCTGGCCGAGCTTCTTGAGAAAGAAGCAGAGCAG
>CAZJXZ010000381.1:0-2533 GCA_964549955.1 uncultured Eubacteriales bacterium | reverse complement strand
ACGATATCCGCGGGCGCCATGTCAAGAAAGAGCATGTGATAGAAGCCATAAAGAAAGCCCAGTCAGGGCCGGTGGAGGAGGGAGCCGTAGGCGCAGGCACCGGAACAATTTGCTTCGGCTATAAAGGCGGGATAGGGACTGCGTCGCGGAAGCTGACCGATTCAAGGGGAGGCTACACGGTCGGCGTCCTTGTCCATACAAACCATGGAGGAGTGCTTCAGATAAACGGCTATCCTGTCGGGACTCGGCTCGGCAGGCGCTCCATCGAGGACTCTCCCGAGGATTCATCCGAAGGCTCGTGCATGGTCATTGTCGCCACAGACGCTCCTCTCGACAGCCGCAACTTGAAGCGCCTGGCAAAGCGGGCGCTGCTCGGCATCGCCCGCACCGGCGGCTTCTATTCAAACGCAAGCGGCGATTATGCCATCGCCTTCTCCACGGCTTCTGGACTTAGAATTCTCCACAACTCCTCCTCCCCCACCCAGCAGATTGAAATCCTCCAGAACAGCCAGATGTCGCCGCTTTTCATGGCCGCCGCCGAAGCCGCTGAGGAAGCCATCCTCAATTCGCTCTTCAAAGCTCAACCCATGCAGGGCCGGGACGGACACAAGGTCGAAGCCCTGCCCCTGGATAAATTGAAAAAAATCATGGAGGAGGCGCCGAAAAGATGAAAAAGACAATTGGAATACTGGGAGGCATGGGGCCTGAAGCCACATCGTTCTTTTTCAACCAGCTCATCAAAAGGACAAAAGCCGCCGAGGACCAGGAGCACATAAAGGTCATTATCTATAATAATCCCGAAATCCCGCCGAGGACCGACGCCATACTTGGCAACGGCCCGAGCCCTCTGCCTTATCTTATCGAGGGCGTCAGAATGCTGCACCAGGCAGGCGCGGACTTTATCGTCATGCCCTGCGTCACAGCCCATTATTACTACAACGACATTCTGGCCAAGGAAAAAGTCTCATTCCTCAACCTTCTCGATGAAACGCTTCTTTACACTCTGAGAAAACTTCCGGGAGTAAAAAGAGTGGGCCTCATCGCCAGCACCGGCACCGTGAAGTCAAGGCTCTTTCATGACGTCTTTGCCAAGCAAGGAATAGAGGTCACTGCCCCAAACGACGACGAACAGCAACTGGTCGTGGAAGCGATCTTCGGGAAGCAGGGAATAAAAGCGGGCATTATTTTTAGCGGACCCAAGGAAATCATTCTGCAAACCGCCCGGGCGCTCATCGAGAGAGGGGCAGAGGCCATCATAGCCGGCTGCACAGAGGTTCCACTCGTTTTGAAAAAAGATGATATTCCTGTTCCTTTAATAGACCCGGTGCAGATTCTGGTAGAGGTTTGCATCTTGAAAGCCGGATATGGAATAAAAGAGGAATGAAAGGAAGGAGGAAGGGATGAAACCTGGCAAAAGATTCTTTCAAATTTTTTTAGCGGCCGCATTAATCGCCTTTTGCTTTTGTCTTTCTTTAAGCTGCAAGGCAAAAAAAGAGGAGGCAGGAAAAATGGCACAGCTTGTCAAGCTTCCGGACATCCAGCAGCGCCTGGCCAAATACACGCCCACAGAGATTGGCTTTGACCCGAACCTGCTGAACGAAGAGCAGAAGAGGGTTCTGGAAAAGTTTATCCTGGCTGCCAAGCACATGGACAACATCTTCTGGAAGCAGGCTTATCCTGAAGGTCTGTCCATTAAGGAGCAGTTCGAGAAATCCGCAGACCCGGCTGACAAGGACTATCTCCGCTTTCTCTTCATCAACTTCGGACCTTTTGACCGCCAGGACGAAAACAGGCCTTTTATCGGAACAGCGCCAAAGCCGGCCGGCGCCGGCTTCTACCCTCCTGACCTAACCAGGCAGGAATTCCAGGATTACGTCGCCAAGCATCCAGAGCTCAAGGAGCAGTTCGAAAGTCCATACACGGTCATCAGGAGAAAAGACGGAGAGCTGGTCGCCGTCCCCTACAACGTGGAATACAGGGAGGAGCTGGAGCCCGCAGCCCGCTATCTGAGGGAAGCTGCGGAGATTACCTCCAACCCCTCGCTCAAAAAATACCTTCTGCAACGGGCCGAAGACCTGCTGCGCAACGACTATTACCAGAGCGACTGCCTCTGGATCGACCTCAAGGATAGCCTGGAGGAGATTGTCATCGGCCCCTTCGAGGTTTACGAGGACAGCCTGAACGGGCTCAAAGCCTCCTACGAGAGCTTTGTCTATATCAACGACCTGGAGGAGATGAAAAAGATAAAAGGCTATCTCAACTACCTGGGCGAGATGCAGAAGAAGCTTCCAGTGGAGCAGAAATACAAGGATGCGGAGGTGGGAGGCCTGGAATCTCCGCTCAACGTTGTCATCGAAGTCTTCACTGCCGGCGATACCAAGGCAGGGATTCAGACCTCTGCTTTTGTCCTTCCCAATGATGAGAAGGTCAGGGCTGAGAAGGGCACCAAAAAGGTCTTTCTCAAGAACATGATGGAAGCCAAGTTCAATAAGTCTCTCGTCCCTATCTCCAAGCGCGTGCTCAAAGAAGAAGA
>CAZJXZ010000380.1:0-2538 GCA_964549955.1 uncultured Eubacteriales bacterium | reverse complement strand
CTACCTGTTTGATTGATTTTCCACTCTGCAAATCTGATGAACTTAACATAATCGTCTAGTAACCATTTTGGGTTCTTTTCATCAAGAGGTTTACCGTCAACAAACTTGTAATCGCCAACAAGATTAGTAATCCATTCCCCCGTATTTGCAGGCACGCCAGAATAGGGAGGATTTGCCAAAATGACCAAAATGGGTATTCTTTTCTTAACTGCTCCTGCATTTCTACTTTCTTCAGCTAAAGATGCCATGCCTGGTAATGCTGTTTGTTCTATCTCTTCTAATTCTAACGTGTTGGTGAGATAGAATTTCACCCTTTCATTTTCTTCTAGACTGTAACCAAGTTCATCGAGCAAAAATGATATCTTAAGATGCCCAACAGCATAAGGGGCAACCATCAATTCGAACGCATAGAAGTTCCTCAGAATATGCTCTTTTATGAAGTCTCTTTTTATCCCTTCCCCAAACTTTATGATGATTTCTTTTGTTGCCTCTTTTATTGCATCTGCTAAGAACGTTAGTGTCCCTGCTGCAGGGTCTAAGATTGTTACATTGTCACTTGCCAATCCATTCTCCTAGTCGAATTTTTCTTTAAGAAGAGTATGTAGTGAACGAACAATATAGGAAACAACTGATTCGGGTGTGTAATACACACCTCTCTTTTCTCTTTCTTCGGGGTCATATTTTGCGAGAAATGTTTCATAAAAATGAAACACAGGGTCTTCTCCTTTTCTATTTCGGAAAAACTCTGAAAATATTTTCTTCACATCAACATTAGCTAAGACATTCGAAATCTCATCAACAATCCATTCTAACTGAGGAGGCAAATCTCCCAGAGAAATAAAATCGAATATTTCTCTCAATATTCCTATTGTATGGGGGATATCATAAACAGCAATTTTTCTATTGAACTCACCTTTACAACGCATTCGAGAAGCAAAAAGACCGTATGTAATTGTTTGAGAGTACATGTCTGCAAACTGTTGTTTCGTTAATCCTCTGATGAGATATGTTTGGAATGCTTCATAGAAACCGAGTATTCTGCCTATTCCGTTCTTTTCTTCTTCTCTCAATTCCTCAGCAATTACTTCATCTCGTAAGAATCGAGTTCTCTTTGCTAACTCAACAGCCAAAGTTTCTGCTGATGAAATACTCGGAAAAGAGAAAGAGAAGAATTTGTCTAATAAGTTCTTAAAAACCTCTTCATTTTCAATAGGTGGAGTGCCCTTTAAAGTGTAAATTACCATAGGATCAGCAATTCTGGCTCTGTCAATCAAAGTGCCATCCTTATACAGTCTAAACTCAAAAAAGTTAGTCAGCATAAAATTTTGGAAAGTAGATTTGTAACGTACTATCTGCTCTGCTCTTTCAATCTGGTCAAGGTTGGTCTCTGGTGGTTTCGCTTCTATATACCCAATAATTTTCTGTTTACCATCCCACACTCGAAAATCTGGGTTGCCTGCTTCCGTTTTCTTCGGTAAAATGGTAATATGGATGTCCCTTTTGCCAGTTGATGCCACAAACTCCATTAAAAAGTCTTTGACTATAGAATAATAACTCTCCTCTGTTGCATCTCCCTGCCTAGCAACCCCTAGTATGTTTTGGATATATAACTTGAACATCCTTGTTTCTATATTACCAGAGATATAATACATAGTAATAAGCTTACGGAATTTACAGAAGAAGCAATCATTCATCACATCAGACTTGACAGTATCCATCCCAAGAAGATGCGGTCTATGTAAATACCCCCTCCTAGACGAGGCTATACCCGTCTCTCTGTCCCTCCCCCCTCTATACTAGACCTAGACAGACAGACACCCACAAAATTCATTCAACAGAACAGATGGTAGCGGGGAGTAGATTTGAACTACTGATTTCTGGGTCTCTCTGAGCATCCAAACTCTTATGAGCCCAGCGGGTTCTCCTGGCTACCCCACCCCGCTCTAAGACCCTTCCTCGTTTATGAGTGGAGACGTCGTTTAAAAAGTTTAAGTTACCAGCAGATTTAACAGACAGTTTGCGAAAACTCTATAGTCCATTACGTTTACTTGACAAGTGGTGCATTCATGGATAAGCCATATTTCCGTGAACTGTCTCATCCAGAACTCGTGAACCCAGTGTTTATAGAGGGGCTTCCCGGATTCGGAAACGTGGGAAAGATAGCCGCAAGACTACTGGTCAAATCAACTCAAGCAAAACTTTTCACTGAACTGTATTCACCCTTTCTCCCAGACTACGTAATAGTAAACAGAGAAGGCATATGTCGCCCTCCGCGATACGAATTTTACGTTTCCTCTACAGAGAAGGCTGGTTTCCTGATCTTAACGGGAGATGCTCAACCATCGGTGGATGACATAACCGCCCACTACGAGATGTGCGGCGAAATTTTAGATTTCATAGGGAAGTATGGTTGTAAGTTTATTGTTACACTTGGCGGTTTACCTTTGCCCCAACCAGCGGGAGAAGTTTACGTGGCGGCTACTTCCCAAAAACTTGCCACAGACTTTGTGGAGAAAGGAGCCCTGATTTATGGGAGAG
>CAZJXZ010000379.1:0-2544 GCA_964549955.1 uncultured Eubacteriales bacterium | reverse complement strand
AAAAGCGTTGCCCTCAACGCCATCATTGCCAGCATTCTTTATAAAGCCACTCCGGACGAGGTCAAGCTCATCCTGATCGACCCCAAAAGGCTGGAGTTCGCTCTCTGGGACGGGCTCCCCCACCTTATCAGCCCTGTGGTTAAGGATTTCAAGAAGTCTGGCGCAATTCTGCTAGATACCATAAAAAAAATGGAAGACCGATACCATAAGCTCGGATTGCTCAGGGTTAGAAATATCGAGCAATACAATCAGCAGATAAGGCGGATGCTGAAGGAGAAAAAAGGCAAGCTGACCGAAGAGGAAAAAGAAACTCTCAAGCCCCTTCCCTACCTGGTGATCATCATCGATGAATTGGCAGAGTTGATGATGGTCGGAGCTCAGGATGTGGAATATTGCATTGCCCGCCTCGCTCAACTCGCCCGGGCTGTCGGCATTCATCTGGTGATGGCCACCCAAAGGCCTTCGATTGATGTCATCACCGGGACAATCAAGAACAACTTCTCCAGCCGTATTGCCTTCCGTGTTCCCTCCAAGGTTGACTCGCGAATCATCATCGATACTTCCGGCGCCGAAAAACTCCTCGGATTAGGGGATATGCTCTTCATGCCGCCCAATTATCCTCGAATCATCAGGCTGCACTGCTCTTACATCTCTGTCCCCGAGATAACAAGATTGGCCAAGTTTGTGAAGCAACAGGGAGCTCCAACTTATGATGAAAAAATAGTCAGAGCCCTCAAGAGTGAACCCGGTTTTGAATGGGAGGATACTGGAGAAAAAGACGAACTCTACGATAAGGCCGTCGAACTCATCCTGCTCACCGGACAGGCCTCTGCTTCATACCTGCAGAGAAAGCTCAAGCTGGGCTATGCCCGGGCCGCCAGGATCATCGACCAGATGGAGCAGGAGGGAATCGTCGGCCCTTCTGAAGGAAGCAAGCCCAGGGAATTTCTTGTCGACCCCAGAGAGTATCTCGAAAAAATGAAGAAAGAGGAATGATTGTTTTTCTCCAGAAAACAGAAAAGAAAAATTCGAAAAGCCCTTAAAGACCCAAACCTCCAAAAAGCCCTGGAAAAAGCCTCTTCCCAGCATTTCCAGAAATATAATTCCACAAAAAACAAAGTAGACTGGGACAAATTGAAAGATAAGGCCAGGTCCATAAGAGAGGAGTGCGTCAAGCAGCTTCCTCAGCTTATTCAAAAATTCACTGAAGAAGCCGAAGCAGCAGGAGCTGCGGTCTACCAGGCTTCCACTCCTCAAGAGGCGTTGTCGCTCATCGAAAAAATATTGAGCCAGAAGAAGGCCAGGCTTATCGTCAAATCCAAATCCATGGTCGGTGAAGAAATCGGGCTGCGCAGCTTTCTCGAGGAAAAAGGATACAAGGTTGTCGAGACAGACTTGGGAGAATGGGTCATACAGCTGGGAAAAGAAAGGCCTTCCCATATTACAGCCCCTGCTCTGCACAAGACCAAAGAAGAAATCGCAGAGCTTCTCAGCCGCCATCTCGGAAGAAAGGTTCCTGCCGAGCCAGAAGAAATCGTCAAGGTTGCCAGGGAAGAGATGCGCCGGCATTTCATCGAGGCTGATGTCGGAATCTCAGGCGCAAACCTGGCTATCGCTGAATCCGGAACCCTGGTCATTGTCAGCAACGAGGGGAATGCTCGGCTTGTCACTTCCCTTCCCCCAGTTCATATCGCTTTGGTCACTGCAGAGAAATTCGTTGAAACCATGGAGCAGGCGGCTTCTTTGATCAAAGCCCTTGTTCTTGCTTCCTCAGGCCTTAAGCTGACTTCTTACGTCTCCTTCATCACCGGGCCGAGCCGCACCACCGACATCGAGAAAGAGCTGGTCAGAGGCGTCCACGGACCCCAAGAAGTCCACATCATCATCCTCGACAACGGGAGGCTCAAAGTCAGCCAGAATAAAGACCTGGACAAGATTCTCTATTGCCTGAAATGCGGCGGATGCATGCTCGTCTGCCCTGTCTTTCAGTCTCTGGGTGGCCATGTCTTTGGCGGACAGGTCTATCCTGGAGGGATAGGCCTGCTCCTGACGGCTATAACCCGCTCCTTCAAAGATGCCCAGCGCCTTCTAGATTTTTGTTCAGACTGCAAGAAGTGCGAGGAGTTTTGTCCGGTAGGAATCCCCAGCGCTGACCTCATCCTGAGGCTCAAGAGCCAAAGAAAGCCTAAATTATGGGAAAGAATCCTTTCCGGCTTCTTCAAAGAAAAATTCCTTGGCGAGCAGGCGGCAAAGCTCCTTTCCCTTCTGCAGAAGCCTTTGAAGAAAAACGGCTATTTAAGAGAGCTTCCTCTTGCTTGGGCAAAGGGAAAATCCTTGCCAGCCTTGAACTTGAAAAAAGGCCAAATTGCCCCAGAGAATAAAGGAAAGAAAGTCTACCTGTTCCAGGGATGCCTGGTTAAGTTCTTTTTTCCAGGAATAAGAGAAAGCGTTTTCCGGAGCCTCCCTCCATTCGGCTTCCAGGTAGTCTGTCCGCCTGACCAGGCCTGCTGTGGAGCCCCCAGCCTCCATCTAGGTCAACAAAAA
>CAZJXZ010000378.1:0-2560 GCA_964549955.1 uncultured Eubacteriales bacterium | reverse complement strand
AGACATAGGAGAATCCAAAATCAGACAAACCGCGGATGGCTTTGACCTTGGGCGCACCCAGCATGGAGGAGACGATGGGATAAGTCACCTGGTCTTCGATAATATCCGGGCTCCGGTCCCAGCGAGAGTAAACAATCACTTGAGTATCGGACAGGTCGGGAATGGCATCCAGCGGCATTCGGTTCATCGACCACCAGCCGAGCACGACAGCCACAGCGACAAGGAGAAAAACCAAAAGCCGGTGATGAGCGCAGTATTCGATGACCCAATTAATCATGGTGATGCTCCTCGAGAGGCTTCTGCGTCATTTGTTTGAGGGCAGCCTTCAAGCTTGATTCTGAGTCGATCAGAAAATTCGCTGAGGTCGCCACCCGCTCACCCAGAACAACTCCTTCGATAATCTCCAGGCTGTCTTCGCCTCGAACTCCCACTTTGACCTCGCGGGGCTCAAGATAGCCATCCCCCTTATCCACAAACACAATCTTCCTCTCGCCGGAATCAAGGACAGCATCCACGGGAATCGTCAGCCTTGATTCATACATGATGTGGATTGTCAAATTCGCATACATCTCTGGCTTCAGCTTGAAGCCAGGATTATCAACTTCAATTCTGATTCGATTCGTCCGGGTTTCGGGATTGAGATAAGGATAGATATAAGAAATCTTTCCTGTGAACGATTCACCGGGATAATAGACAAGGGATATCTGCACTTCTTGGTTTTTCTGGATGAACGGCAATTCATATTCATAAATTTCCCCATAGACCCAGACTCTGGATAAATCCGCTATCTTGTAAAGATTCTCTCCGGCCATGATTTTCTGGCCGAGCAGAACATTTTTCTCGATGACGAAACCGCTCCGCGGCGAGAAAATGGTCAGGGTCTTCTTAATTTCTCCGGTCCGGGCAAGCTCTGCGACCTGGGCCTCTCGAATATCCCAGAGACGAAGCCTTTCCTGCGCGGATTTCAAGAGAGACGAATCAGCGATCCCGCCGGCGCTTGCTTTTGCTGCGAGCAGATATTCCTGCTGGGCAGAGACAAGGTCAGGGCTGTAGATTTCGAGCAGGGATTCTCCCTTTTTCACCATCTTCCCTGTGGAATCTGCATAGAGCTTTTCGACCCAGCCATCAAATTTGAGGTTGACAAGGCTGACCTTGGGCTCGACAAAGTCAACCCTCCCCACTGTCCTGATCAGTCTATGAATGGGCTGAGATCTCACCACTTCAAATTTGACACCAATCGTCTGCTGCCTCTCCGGGCTTATCCGGACAAGAGTTCGGCCGCTGACCGCTGTGCTTTCTTCGGCCTCCTCAACTTCAAAAGGTTCCATCTCCATCCCCATCGAGTCTTTTCCTGGTTTATCTGAGACCTCTTTTGGGTTCATGGTCGATCTATACATGATTTTCTTCTTGACGACTGGCGTTGTCTCTTCGATTTCAAACGGCACCATCTCCATCCCCATGGAATCTTTCCCAGGCTTTTCGGAGACCTCGTTGGGATTCATGGTGGAACGGTACATGATTTTCTTTTTTGGGACAGGCTGGGTTTCCGCCTGACCTTTCTGGGCTTCAGCCACTTCGCCCGATGGAGGGGCCGGCATCTGTGAGGACTTCTTGCAGACGGCAAAGAGAACTGCCAGCACAAAGGGAGCTATAAGAACAACCAGCCTTTTTCCTTTTTTCTTTTGTCCAAACATCATTATTCCTCCTTGCGATCCTTTTTTCTTTTCTCTCAATTGATCAACTTGTTGAATCCATCCAGGCTCACGCTTCAGCATTATCGGATCGCATGTTATTTTATGAATTCTTGGGACGTCAGTTCTTCGACCTTGGCCGCAGACGCCCAAAGATTGCTGAGATTTCTAACATACTCCATTTCATAGGTAAAAAGTGTGTTGATATCCGAGAGAAGCATCAGGAAATCAACCTTGTTTACCCGGTAATTGGCGAGAGAGGACTCATAAGCCAGCCGCGCTTGAGGGAGGACTTTATCCTTGTAGAGAGCGACGAGGTTAGAGGAGGTTTGAGCCATGGTGTAGCTTTCAGTGAGCATGAAGGCAATCTCATTCTTCATCGAGGCATATTGATTCTTGGAACTGCTCAACCGGGAGACCGACTCCTGGAGAAGGTTCGCCTGCTTTTTTTTGTAGTAGAGAGGAACTTCCACTCCAACCATGACCTCATACATATCGGGCAGGGCACCTTTGAATCCTTTGCCGGCCTGGATCATGAAATTGGGATAATATTCTTTTTTGGCCATTTTGACTTCAATCTCGCCTTGGTCGACCATAAGCTGAGCCTCTTTCAAAACAGGCGATTTGGCTCGGGCCTGTTCCTGAAGAGTGTTGAGATCCGCCTTCAGCTCATAGAACCCGATTTCCTCGGGATTTCCCAGAGGACTTTCCGGCGGCAGGTCAAGAAGAGAGTTGATATTAGCCCGCGTCGTCGCGGCCATCTGCTCCATGGTCAGGGTCATCTCCTCTACTCCCGAGATCTCGACCTGAGCCTTAAAAAGGTCTGATTGAACCCCGACACCGACTGAATATTTTGTCTCTGAAACCTG
>CAZJXZ010000377.1:0-2577 GCA_964549955.1 uncultured Eubacteriales bacterium | reverse complement strand
GGCGACCAGCCACCTGTGAAGAGGAAAAAAAGGCTCTAATCTCTCGAAACAATAACCGATAAGCGCTCCTGAGTAGAACTCTTTCGGGATCGTTGTTTCCTGGCCGAAGTGGAGTCCGTTATACAAGAGCAGTTCAGCGTTGGGGTGGTGGGGATCATAACCGGCAGGGATGCGCTTGTAATATTTCCCCCCTAATTCGGTTCCTTTGACTTTGGAAAGCGCTCTCATCATCTTCGATAGCTCCTTACCCAGCTTGGGATGAACGACGGCTCTCCTGTAGCGCTCCAATAGTCGGTCTGGAATCATATACATTCCTGCTCCCAGCAACATCTTGGGAGGCTCCAGATGAAAATAAAAGCCTGGACAATCCATTCGGGAGAGCGTCCCTTCCCAGAAATAGATGCCCAGGTTTGTCTTGTAGGGAGATTTATTCAAGCTGAAACGGGTGTCTCGGTTTAAACGAAAAATGGATTTGTTGACTTTTGGAACAGAAACAATGTTCGGCAAGGCTCTTCTCAGGCGGGCTCCCAGGGCCACAACAAAAGCCTTGGCAGGCTCCATGACATGAGCCTCGTATCGACTCCGATTCTTTTCAAACCATTCCTTGTTGTTGTTCCTGGCAAGCTCCTCAAAGAACTCAATCGTCTTTTTCGAGAATCCTATAAATTCTCTTTCTTTAGATATCTCGGCCAGCATTTTTTAATTTTACATCAATTTCTTCGCAGTGCAAATCAAAGCTAAGGAAGGGAAGCCGAATTTTTTGCCTACTCGATTGGAGGCAGTGTTATTCTTTCTGGCTCGAAGATGACGCAGCGCTCCCCTTCTTCAACTTGGCCGAGGTCCAAAAGCTCGTAGCCTGCTTTCTTGCCGGTTTTAACGGCTCGGTCAACTTCTTTTTCAGGCACAAAGATGTAGAACCCAATCCCCCAGTTGAAAGTGGTCAGGCAGTCTTGCAGGCTGACACCGAGGCTCTGCATGAAAAGAAAAAGCGGCGGGATTTCCTCAATCCATCTCTTGATGCGGTAGGTGAAGGGCCTCTTGGCATAGGCAATCTTTGAAATCCCTCCGCCTGTGCCGGCAAGTAAAGAGTGTATTTCTATCATGTTATCCAGTAAGGCTTCGACCAGCGCGACGTAGGAGCAGGTGGGAATGAGCGCCTCTTCCCCTAGGGTCTTTCCATTGGGCAGTTGATGGAGGAACCTGTCTTTAAGAGTCATCGCCCGCTTGATCACCAAGGAAATTCCGTTGGAGTGGAGCCCGGATGATCTGACACCGATGATGTGGTCTCCAACACAAAGCTTCTCTCCTGTGACTATTCTCTCTGCAGGAGCGATGATTCCAGTGACGCACCCTGATAGAGAAGGAGCGCTCTGTACCGGAGGCTCGGCCTTGATCAAGTAGCGCAGAGCAGGAGATTCGCCGGCCGGCAAGGCCATCCCGCACATCTCGCAGGCTTTGTAGAAGCTCTCAGCCAGGTCTTGGCTGCGCTTCTCGTCCATGAACCACTCACTGTCGCCGGCTGCCACCTCATCGGTATAGATCACAGGAAGAGCCCCCTGACAAATCACATCATTGGCAGCCATCAAGGCCGTATCAATGCCGATGCCTTCATAGTATGTCCTTCCTGTCCCGGCATGCTGGTACATCCATTCTGAAATCCAGTTTTTGTTCCCCAGCCCTTCCTGAGTCTTGCACCAGAGATGAGGCTTGATTCCACGATATCTGAAAACAACTCCGTGAGTTCCCAGGCTTCCTTCCTCGATATAAACCTCTCTCTTATTCGGGAATTTCAGAGTCCTCTTCCCTGCCTGAACCATAGCCATCTTGAACGGCTCGATCTTTGTGTAGTCAACCCCCGCTTTCGCATATTCAGATTTCGCCTTTTCCCTCGGCATCTCAAGACCCCTTCTCTAACTCTTCAAAATCAGCCTTTGAAGGGTGGTTGGGAATAACGGCCACTGTTTTGCCCTTGTATTGGAAGACCTGTTTGTCGTCGTCGTTAATCTCTCCAATCACTTCTGCTCTTACGCCTTTGGCACGGATGGCTTTCAATATCTTATCAATATCCTTGGCTTCGACCTGAACGGCCATTCTCCCCTGGGTTTCACAGATCATGATTTCTTCAGGCGTGATATCCTTAACCTTAAGCGGAACCTTGAACAAATCCACAGACGCTCCAAAGCCGCCGTACCTCGCCGATTCACAGACGGCCGCACCGATGCCGGCCGCTCCTAAATCCGAGCAGGCCTTGACCTTGCCAGTCCGAAACGCAGCCAGGGTTGCCTCCATGATCATCCTTTCCTGTTCAAACAAAGCTACGGCAGGCCTCATCTCTTTAACGAGTCCTGCCCTGTAGAGAGTGTCGTTGCCGTCATTCCCGGTTTTGCCGATGAGTATGATTCTATCTCCGGCTGATTTGGCTGGCTTTGTCAGCGGCTTGGAAGTGACCAGCTTTCCTATCACCGAAACGACAACTGCAGGAACGATGTCTGTGAATGAGGTTGAAAAACCGCCGCCGATGATGAAAACATCCATGGCCTGGCACATGTCCCTCAGGCCTTTGACCATCAAATCAAC
>CAZJXZ010000376.1:0-2579 GCA_964549955.1 uncultured Eubacteriales bacterium | reverse complement strand
GGTCGAAAAAGACAAGAATCTGAGTGATCGGACACCAGTTTTCATAGGGCATCATTGTCTCGAAAACAGGGTCGAGGTTATCTTCGTTGCAGGTAATGATCCACATCTCGAAACCGGTTTCTTGCATGAGCCGGGGAAGAAGCTGGTCGAGGCGCCTTTGAGTGACCTTGAAGACAAGGTTAGCCCTGTCTCGGATGCTCAAGACTGCGGGAAAATCCTGCCCGTATGACCGGGCGATCAAAAAAATGGAAAGAAGTGTACTCAAGGTCAATATAATAAAAACGAATTTTTTTCTCATCCGATTTCTCCTTTCTGCGTGAGTCAGACGCTTTCGTCTCGGAAGAACATAACACTCCGCCTGAATCCCTGTCAATGAAGACCTCATTTTCCAGAATTCCCCAGCCTTCATTTTTCCTTCGCACCACCATCTCCGTCGACTTTCGTCGACTATTTTGTCAAAGATTAAGGCGAATGATACAATTCCGTTTAAGTGGAAACATGCTTATTTGGGTTATCTTGGCATCTAGCATTGTGGGGCTCGCAGTTTTGCTTCTGGGCTATCACCTGTGTTCAATATCTCTTGGATGGAAGGTTTTTAAAAGAATATTGAAAGCCCGACGAATGCATTGTTTTCAGTGCGATTAAGCCAGTCGTATTCTCCTGAATATTTGACGAAGCGGTATTCCAATCGGATGGCTGCTGAATTCCCCACAAGATATTTTATTCCGACGCCAAAATTGAAGGCTTTGATGTTCGTCTCATAATCAAATACGACTGAAAAACTCTGCTCTGAATTGCCAAAGCCTCCGCCACCAAGGATAAAAGGAATCAGTTTTTTTGATACTTTAAAATTATAGGATAAGTTAGCTAAAAGAAGGAACCCAATGCCTTCATCTTCCGGAATGGTCAAGAACACTTCGGGTTCAATTTCTAACCCCTTGAAGAGAAAATACCCTAATCTCAGAGGCAGGTTGATCACGGTTTCTGTTTCTTGGTTGGAATATTTGACATTCCACAACGAGGCAGATGTCGAGAATTCAAATTTTTTATTCTGAACAGGCTTTGCTATTGCGGCTCCAAAAAAGATGAAAGTTAAAAAAATAAGAGTGAAACTCCTTAATGATTTTTTCATTCCCCCTCCTTTTTGTTAATCAACAAATTCCTGTAATCTTGCAATGGTTATAGTCTGCGAAATTGAAAGAATTTTTTAATGAAGATTTTGCCAAAGCGTTCATCTGAAATTTGACCATGCTTTATCTGTACGACCTAACCGCTATTCTAATTTATAGATGCGCTTACCGATGATGAAATAGGGCGGAGCGCATCCTTCGAATTGATGAAAGGGAACTTGACTGAAGGTGTTATCTGTAATTACGGCAACAGTCTTGAAGCCTTGAGTCAGGCTTCCATCAAGAATAGAGATGGCTCCGGTCCAGATATTAAATCTTCCCATGGCAGTCGAATCATTGATGATTTTAAAAAGCTGCGAATCTGTTGAAAAGGACCCCACTGTTGATGGATGAGATGGGTTAGATAAATCTATAACCTTATAGACAGTTTCTTCTTCTTGAATTTCAAAGATGTTGTCTGGGCTAGATAGCAAGATTAAATAATTTCTTTCCAGAAATCCATACGAGTATTCAGGCTCTGGGCCTTCATATATAAGGTATGGATTTAACGGATCCTCCATGCCATATATACCAAAGACTACTGGCAACAACCCATTAATATAATAGGTTGGGCGTCCTACGACAACAATGAAGTTCCCCATGAAGGCCAAGTCTTCCACATAGTAATTTCCGAATTGGGCTATCTCTTGATATTCACCACTTGTGTTATACGAATAGACGCGCAATGGCGCACGATCAAAGAAGCGGCTGGCGACTAAAATTCTATCTTTCAGCTCAAACTTTCCTAAATATCCTGGAATGTCCAGATGAAAGATCTGCTGCGGGTTAAGCGGATCTTCTAAAGAATAGACATAAATTCCGTCATCGTGCGTGCTAAACCAGAGGGTATTATCATGGATTTGAGTATCCCTTATGGCGATAGCAGGAATTTGTGCTGTGGCTATCTCGCTGATTCCCTGATCGTTGTAGGAATAAACGTGGTAACCGCCATGATAATCTACCGTTATCAGCATGTCTGAATCGAAACGGATACTCCAGCCTTCGACATTTCCAACGAACTTAAATTGTTTAGGAGTTGGCTTAATCATATAAATACGAGGAAAAATAGAACCTTGAAGTTGTCTCGATAAATTAACTATTTTAGGAAAAAAATTATTTCTATAAATTAAAGCATCATAATTAAAAGCGTAGCTCGGAAGAATGGCAATACCTCGGCTGTCTGTTTTTGCCCCAAAAGATTCCCAGTCTATTCCGCCTGAAATAGTTGCAGCTTCAACTGGTTGCCAATTTAGAGAGACAACTTTCACTCTGAACTGGCCAATGCCCTCTTCACATCCTGAAATGAAAAGGCTCAGCACGAGAAAAATAAGAATAGAGAGAAAATTATTTTTTCTTAAAGGATGTGGATTCAGCATTATTTCCTGAATTTTAACCTCTGCCGATTATTAA
>CAZJXZ010000375.1:0-2580 GCA_964549955.1 uncultured Eubacteriales bacterium | reverse complement strand
TTTGCCGCCAAGGATTCTTCCTCTGCCAGCAAAGGCTTCATCCTCGGCGGGCTGCTCATCCTTCCGGTCGGATTCATCAGCGCTTTGATCGGAATGGCAGCCACAATTCTTCATCCGGGGATAATTGCCACAGAAGCTCTGCCGCGAACTGTTTTAGCCTTGAGCCCAGTTGTGGCTGGCATTGTGCTTTCCGGACTCTGGGCTGCTGATGTTTCCACTGCCTCAGCCCTGCTCGTCGGCTGCGCCACTCTTGTCGTCGGAGATATAATCAAAAGGTTCACCGCTCCTGACCTTAAAGAAAAGGGGGAGAGGATTGTCTCCATAATCTCGGTTCTTGTTTTGAGCGTTTTCACCTATCTTCTCGCCGTCATGGTTTCCGGCATCCTAAAGACATTGCTCATCGGGCTTTCATTGACTACAGCTTACACTTTAATCACCTTGATGACTCTCTTCGCTCCAAAAATCTGCCGTCGCAGCCATGCCTTTTGGACTTTGCTTACGACCATGATTGCTCTCGGTTTCTGGCTCATCTTTCCCCAGATTGTTTCTTTCTTTAATAGACTCAGCATGCCCCATCCTATCTATCTTTTATGGATGGTAAGTCTGGTCACATTCGTAACTGTTGGGATTTTAGACAGAAGAAAGATTAAATAAGTATAAAATAGCGGCGCTATCCTGTCTTCATCTTTTCCCAGTTTTTGACTCTATGACGGATGATCTTGATATCCCCAGTCTCCTCGTTCCTCCGGATTTCATAGAGGAGACCGGCCTTGATGACCTCCGGCCAGAAAGAAAGTTTGGTTTGGTAAAGATAGATTCCGTCTGCTGCAAATATATCAGATACCCTTGTTTTATCCTTGTTCAGAATAGAAGGAGCTCTTGAGACATAAATCCGTCCCATGTCATCTGAGGACAAACGGCTGAAATATGGCCGGTGAGGAGGAAGGACAACTGCATCTTGCATCCTTGCCGGCCGCGAGCGGCCAACGCCCAACATAATTCCTTTTCCTTCCTTCAGCATTAATCCCTTTTCTTTTCCGCTGATCGGTGTTGGCTTTTCTTCTTTTTCGATGATAAGGACTGTCTTGCCCTGGCTGTCAGCAAGAAAGATTCTGTAATCCGCAGAAAAACCATAGCAGAAAGAGGAAGGATCAAGAGCGCATAGATAGGGACGGTTCGTGTAAGAATGTAGGGCGTACCATGACTGATTAGCCTTGAGTTCGCCGTGGAATTCGGCGATTGTTTCTGCCTGTGTCCCGTCCGGATTGAGCTTAATGACCGCCATCCTCGGACCGCCTGGAGCCATAGGATTAATTTCCAGGCCGTAGATAAACCCTTCCTTGGAGATAAAGAAACTTGGCTGAAGGTTGGCCCTCAACACCGTGCTTTTCTTGAATATGCCGTCCACAGCGAAAGAGCTAAGCGCCCTGGTGAACGAGTCTTGAACCCATAGGCTCCCTTCGCTGTCAAAAGCGAGCTGGGAAGGGAATTGGAGTTCTCCTGGACCCTGGCCCTTTCGAGCGATGGTCTGGAGATAGCGACCCGAACTGTCATATTTCTGAATCCGAGCATTTCCTATATCAAGAACATAGAGATTTCCCTGGTCATCAACGGCAATATTTGCTCCCTTGGGGAAATAATAATTATCATCATTCGGGTTGCCAAGGCTGAAGTCCTCCTCAAGTTCGAAGGCGAATTCACTGTAAAGCGGCTCGCTTGGATTCTTGACGACCTTGACGCCTTTTTCCATCACGATTTTTCCTTTCCATACGGGTTTCTGGCTTTGGGCTTGGTTCGGAAGTAACATGGCAAGCGTCAAACTCAATCCAGCAATCCATAAAGTTAATAACGAATTGTTTGATTTCCTCATGTCCTCCTCCTTTTACTGAATTGAAATTGCTGTAGCCTGGCTCATTATAAAGAAATTGGCAAACGATTTTCAAGCCGCAAAGCCATTCTTTTGCTTGGATGAAAACAAATAAAAAAGAAATATGTTTTCAATAAGGAGTTGAGTGTTTTTTTGGTTATAAAATTATCTTTTTTGCAGTCTCTGCCTGGTGTACTCGGCCAGGCCTTCGGATTTAAAGATGAGCATGGCCTGCTCGTTCCAGGGCGGAAAGGAATATTCCTTGGAGCCGAGAAAGATTTTCCCTTCAGAAAAGTTAATTTTCATTTCAATGTTTGTCAGCCTTGAGCCTTGCTCGGCTGTTTGCTTAAACACAGCATCAACGACTTCAGGGCATTCGATGGCAGCCAAGGCAGAGTTTATGGCATTTCGGTAAAAGAGCCTGGCAAATGACTTGGCCACAACAGCTTCCACTCCGGCATATTTCAAGCAAGTTACTGCCTGCTCCCTTGACGAGCCGCAGCCGAAGTTTTTTCCGGCAATGATGATATCGTGTTTTTTACCTTGCTTTGAAAACTCAGGGTCATAGTCCTCCATGGCATGCTTAGCCTGCTCCTCAGGTTTGAGAGGTTCATAAGTGTATTTCCCTGGATAGATTAAATCTGTGTTTATATCGTCGTCCTTGAAAATCCAGACCCTTCCCTGAAATTCCATTTCATGCCTCCGCGGTTATG
>CAZJXZ010000374.1:0-2586 GCA_964549955.1 uncultured Eubacteriales bacterium | reverse complement strand
TCCTCTCCGATGTTCTTGATGACAGCTTCTATTCCTTTTCCGCTGTAACGAACAAGCCTCCCTTTTCCAAACTCCATGACGCCGTGGCCAAGTTTGTCTTCGATGAGGCTGATAACCAGTTTTCCGTTAAAGCTCTCCTCAACCGGAGCCGTATAGCATTCGCCTGCAGGAAGGTTTCCATGCATTCCTTTGCGGCTGATATCTCCTTTATCATTAAGCCATTTTCTTCCCTTTACGCTGAATTCAATTCGAGTCCCTTCTGGATTCTCGACCAAAACATCGTCTGCATCCTCGAGAGCTTTTATGATTTTCTCGGTGAAGCGAGTCATCTTCCTGAAATCGATGTTCACCAGACGTTCCATTATCTCTCGGGTCAAACCAGGCATCATGCAGATCCGGCTCCGTTCCATTCCGATTTGAACCATGTATCTTCTGAATGGTTTTTCTTCAATCCTTGATTCGAGCATATAGGCGATGGCTGTTGCCCTCTTGGCCATCTCCTTAAAAAGAGAGGTGGGTTCAGTGATTGGCCTCAAGGTTTCTGTCATGAGATAGGTCGTTGTCTCTGCTCCCACTTGCTTGGCCCAGAAACAGAGTGCCTCTGCGATCTCCATACTATTCTTATCTGTAATCAGCAGGAATCTTTCGGCTCGGCAAAGGCGAAAGGAATTCTTGATCGCTTTTTCTGCGGCCTGATAGAGCTTATTCATTCTCATCTTTTCTCCTTCCCGCTCTTTTTGCATTCCAATAGACAAAGCCGATAAGGGCGATAAAGGCGATAAGGCTGATGATTTCGCCGTACTGGGCATACCAGGATGCCGGTGAGCCGTCGATCCATTCGCCTTCTTTTAAGATTATGGGAACGCCAAGGCTGAGGAAATGGTCGATCTTAGCCAGTTTGAGGATGGCGAAAATAATGCCCATCATCGCCCCGCCAGCTATGAAACCTGAAGCGACGAGGATTCCTTGATTGTGCCTCTTGGAAGAGAGGTCTTTTTCTCTACTCGATTTCTTGACTAGAAGAGCAAGAAATCCTCCGACTAAAAGAGGAGTGGTCAGCTCAAGAGGCAGGTACATGCCCAGAGCAAAGGCCAGAGTTGGGACAACCGACATTTCAACCAGCAAGGCGACAGAAATTCCTATTCCGAAGAGAAACCAAGTGACAGGTTCCCGGGACATCAGGGATTTGATGATAGTGGCGATTAAATTTGCATGGAGAGCAGACAGTGCTCCACTCTAAAAGGAGAAGGCTTTATCGAGGATGAAGATCGTCAACCCAACAGCTAGAGCCGACATCAAAACACCGGAAAACTTAAAGCGTTCCTGGTTACGCGGAGTGGCGCCCAGCCAGTAGCCGATTTTGAGGTCCGTGATGAATATGCCAGACAAAGAGAGAGCTGTGCAGACCACTGCTCCGATCAAAAGGGCTACAACCATGCCTTGGCTGCCGGAAAGACCCGCTCCGATCAGGATGACGCTGCTGAGAATAATCGTGACCAGAGTCAGGCCAGAGACGGGACTTGTGCCCACGATAGCGATAGCGTAAACAGCCACAGTGGTAAAGAGAAAAGACAAAAAGATGCAGATGATGACTCCAATCAGGGCAAACTTAACATTGGATACAAGAAGAAAATAGAAGAAGAGACAGATTGATGTCAGAAGAGTGCCGATGATGATGGTCGACATCCTCAGATCAGTCTCTGTCCTGGGCAGCGATTTCCCCCTCCCCCTTTTCCCTTTGAATATTTCCCTGAAGCCGATGGATAAAGATTTGACGATGGTCGGTATGGATTTGATGATGCCTAAAAGCCCGGCCATGAATATGGCACCAATTCCAATTTTCTGGACATAAGTGCTGAAAATTTGGACTTCGCTCATTTCGGCGATGGCTATTGTCCCAGGATAGACAGGTTGGGAAAGGTGGCGGCCTAAAAACCAGAAAAGGGGGACGAGGACAAAATGAGAGAGAAACCCGCCGGCGACGATGACTGCATTGTAGCGAAGGCCGATGATATAACCCAACCCGATAAAAGCAGAAAGGGCGTCAATTTTAAGGACTATTTTTGTTTTATCTGCCAGCCTCTGGAGAAGGCCAATCCATCTGAACGTCAAGAGTTCGTTCCAGAGCCGGACAGCGATGGCCAGAAATTCGTAGATGGCTCCCACAGCGATGCCCAGTATCAAGGTTTTTGCCTGCTTACCCCCAGTTTCACCTGTCACCAAAATTTCAGCGGTGGCAGTGGCTTCAGGGAAAGGGAGCTTTCCATGCTGTTCTAAGCAGAAGTAGCGTCGCAAAGGAATCAGAAAGAAAATCCCAAGACAACCTCCGAGGAAGGTCGAGAGGAAGACCATGGAGAAATTGACAGAGAGGCCGAGGATGAATAAGGCAGGAATGGCAAAAATAGCTCCAGCGACGATTGCTCCTGAGGTTGCTCCAATAGATTGGATGATGACATTTTCCAGAATCGTATTCTTCCTGGAATAAAAGTATCTCAGGCCAACGGCCAGAATAGCAATAGGGATGGCTGCTTCAGGAATAGTTCCCACTTTGAGGCCCAAGTAAGCAATGGAAAAGGTAAAAAAGGT
>CAZJXZ010000373.1:0-2588 GCA_964549955.1 uncultured Eubacteriales bacterium | reverse complement strand
ATGCATAAAATAGGCGAAGAAAGCTACAGGTACGCCGGCCCCATCCCCAAGAGCAAAGAAGCAGCCTTGATTCTGCTCTCAGACTCTGTCGAGGCTGCCTCACGCAGCCTGAAATCGCCATCGGAAGCCAGCCTCAAAAAACTAATCAACGATATCTTCAACAGCTATATCGAAGATGGCCAGCTCGATGACTGCGAATTCTCGCTGAAAGAGCTGAAAGCCATCTCTTCCTCCTTTTTCACCTCTCTCTACACCATCTACCATCCAAGAGTTGAATACCCCGGCTTTGACTTTGAGATGAGAAAGACGCGCAAGAGCGAAAAGAATCAAAAAAACAATGATAGAAATAATCAACCTACAGGACAAGCATCGGATCAGCAAAAGAAAATTTAGGAATTTGCTAAAAAAGCTTGTTGAGCATTATCGACTGAAAGAGCCGGAGCTTTCTCTGGTCTTTGTCGATACGAAAACAATAAAAAGATTAAACAGGAAGTTCTTGAAAAGAGACGCTGCGACCGATGTCCTGAGTTTTCCTCTCGGGGAGAAAAGTCCGGACGGGAAATTCTATCTGGGCGATATCGTCATCTCTGTTCCCCAGGCATTCAGGCAGAGCCTCTCTCGAAAGCACAGCCTGGAGAGAGAGCTGAAGCTCTTAACCGTTCATGGCTTTCTCCATCTTGCGGGGTTTGACCATTCTGCAGGAATCGAAGAAGAGGAAGAAAAAGTCGGTAAGCTTTTTCTCAGTCGTTAAAAATGAAAATAGAATTTCTAAAATGGATTGGATTCGCTCTAAGCTTCCTTTTGTCGTTTTTTCTATCCCTCTTTCATCTCTCTCTGAGTTCTTTCTCCAAAATCTCCCTCAGCCGCTTTCTTGAAAAAAAAGAAAAGACATACCGCCTCAGAATCTTCAAAGCTTACAACGAGATAAAAATTGCCTCCGAATTCACCAGGATTTTTTTCTTGATCGTCTTTATTTTCTATCTCTTTCTTGTTTTCCCCCGTCCGAGGCTCTGGCTGCTCTGGCTGTTTCTTGTCTCTCTGGCGGCATACATCATCCTCCTCGATGCCCTTCCCCGTTTTCTCACCATTCTCGGCCGAAAGAAAATCCTCAGCTTCACTCTCCCCTGTTATAGACTCATCCATTTCTTTTCCACTCCCGTGCTTCTTTTGGCTAAAATCAAAGCCTCTGCCAGCCGCGAAGAATCCCGTGAAACCTCTGAGGAGGAAATCGAGACTTTTGTCAACGAAGCTCGGAGCGAGGGAATCATCGAAAAAGAAGAAGGGATACTCCTGAAGAGTGTGGTTGAATTCAGCGACACGGTTGTCAGGGAAATCATGACTCCCAGAGTGGACATGGCCTGCATCAGGAAAGAATCAACCGTAGAAAAACTCAGAGAGCTTGTGGTCAAAGAAAAACATTCACGCATTCCCGTTTACAAAGACAAGATAGACAACATTGAGGGCATGGTGATCGCCAAGGACCTTCTTGAGTATTCGGAGGATAGATACAAAAACAACACCATCGAGCCGCTCATCCGCCCAGTCTATTTTGTTCCTGAATCGATGAAGGTCTCCGAGCTGCTCAAGGAATTCCAGAAAAGAAAACAAAAATTGGCTATCGTTGTCGACGAGCACGGGGGCGTCTCAGGCTTGGTCACCATGGAGGACCTCATGGAGGAGATTGTCGGAGATATCCTGGACGAATACGACATGGAGGAAGCCCAGATTGTCGAAAAAGGTCCGCACGATTACCTGGTCTCGGGGAATGCGGAAGTGGAAAAGGTCGAGGAACTTTTTGACCTGGACATCGCCGAAGATGACTACATCACGGTCGGAGGGCTGATCACCCATCATCTGGGAAGACTTCCCAGGCAAGGAGAGCATATCCAGATTAAAGGTTTATCGCTGGAGATTCTCGAAGTCGGCCAGAAGAGGATAAAAAAACTGAGAGTCAAGAAAGGCGAGTCTCCTCAAAAATAGAATAAAAACAGAAATAGAACAAAATATTCATGGTAAGCAATCCGATATAAGGTAAAAAAGATATGCATCTTTTTGTTTGTAATAGAAAAGCATTTTATGGTTCAGGCTGTGTGTCTCGAAAACACACAGGCCTCCTTAAAAAGGGCAAAAAATGAAAGCTGGCTATGTGGCTTTGATCGGCCGACCCAATGTCGGAAAGTCTACCCTGCTCAACGCCATGCTTGGAAAAAAAGTGGCCATCATCTCCGATAAGCCGCAGACAACACGGGTCAGCATCCTGGGCATCAAGACCACAGACAAAGGGCAGATTGTCTTTGTCGATAACCCCGGCATCCACAAGCCCCTGCATAGGCTGAATAAGCGCATGATGAATTTTGTCTACTCCTCGCTTGAGACCTGCGACCTTGTCAATCTGCTCATCGATGCCACCGAAAAGTTCGGACACGGAGACCAGTTCGTCATCGACACTCTGAAAAACATTCGAACGCCCATCTTCCTGCTGATCAACAAAGTGGATATCATCAAAAAGGAAAAAATCCTGCTTATCATCGATAGATACAAAGACCTGATGAATTTTGCCGAGATCATACCCATCTCAGCCCTGCGGG
>CAZJXZ010000372.1:0-2606 GCA_964549955.1 uncultured Eubacteriales bacterium | reverse complement strand
CCCGGCGGCTTTTTTGACCGCCATGAGCAATTTCCAACCGCCATTGACATTTTTTCTTTCGTGATTTATATTTGCCCACGATGGATATAGGGGGAAATCGACACAAAAAGGCTCACTTGGCCACCACAGCCGAAAATGAAACTCTTATCCATTTGTTATTTTCACTGCTTCAGATTTTTTCTCAGGGCCGTGAATAACGCAGCTCTTGGTCACACCTTTTTCGTCGAAAATAAAACTCACCTTCATGTTCCTGGCCAGGGCCAAGTCATAACCTGCAAACTCTGTGTGAGAAAGAGGGAGGAAGGTGATAGAAAGCGGCTGAGCGAACTCTAATGGTCGGAGTCCAATGTTCTTATCTCCTTGCCAGATGAGCTGGAAAAAAATGCTTCCACGCTCGGCCTGGAGCTCCACCTGGGTTTCCACCGCGCCTTCTTCAAAGGAAGAAGGAAGAGTCTCCCAAGCTTTGACCTTCTGAACGGCGCCGATTCTTTCCTGGCTCATCTTGACTCTTCTTTCAACCAGCTCTTTGACGCGCTCGAACCGCCTTTCCCTGTTAGCCATCGCTTCTCCAAAAGGATTGAAGTCTCCCTTCACAGCAGCATCAAAAATTCTTGCTGAAAGCTCGCTTATCCCGGCGTAATAGGAAACGTCGCTGCCCTCAGGCAAGATGAGGATGTTCACTGCCTCCTGGCCCTCAGGCTTGACGAGCAATTCCCTGTTCCTGGCTTCGACCTTAAAACTTCCTCCTTTGGGCAGGGCATAGATTCCCTCATAAATCTTCAGGGCTTTCTCCTCGCTCTCCTTGACCGCCGGAGGTATTGCCACCTCTTTTCCAAAAGCCAGGTTTTCAATTTTATCCCTGATAACATTGAAAAGGGGGCGGCCTTTGTAGAATTGATTGCAGAACAGGATGGTGACGATCCCGGCATCGATATAGCGCCTGATTTCGGCGTTGTTGCCCAAGCCGCTGCCTCCGTCATGCTGGATGAGAAGGCCCTTTTCCGTCTTCAGCACATCCCAGCCATAGCCATAGTCATTGAGATAAGGTGTGAAGATTTTCTTCTTGGCCTCAACAGAGAGGACCTTTTCGCCCAAAAGGGCTTGGTGCCATTTGTACATGTCTTCAGTGGTGGATAGAATTCCGCCGTTTCCCAGAAGGTTCCAGTAGGGAAAAGGACGTGAAAGGGAGTTATCGTTGTCCTTCTCGCCCACATACCAGTGGGCGACTACCTTTCGCTTCCAATCCGGACGCCTGTATCCTGTCCATTCCATTCCTGCCGGCTTGAACAGATGCTCATAAAGGTACTCCTCGAAGGGCTGGCCTGAGACTTTTTCGACAATCGCCGCCAGGAGCGAGTAGCCGACATTGGTGTAGGTAAAGCGCTCCCCCGGCTTGAACTCCAGCGGCTGAGCCAGAATTTTTCTCACGGTTTCATCCCGAAGTGCCTGCTGGTAATCGCCGCCGACATCCTGGACTAGGCCAGAGCTATGGGTGAGAAGATGGTGGATGGTGATTCCCGACTTGTCCTCAGGAACGCTGTCAAGATATTTGCTGATGGGGTCAGCTGTGCTCAGCTTGCCCTGCATCTCGAGGCTCATGATAGCCGCAGCAGTGAACTGCTTGGTTACGGAGCCGACGCAGAAAATTGTCTCAGCAGTGTTGGGAATACCCCCTGACCTGATGGCCAACCCATAGCCTTTATTGAGAACGATATCATCGCCCTTGGCCACAAGCAGCGCGCCGGAAAAGCCGAAGGGAGTGATCCGCGTCAGGTATTCGTCCAGCTTCGCTCCGAGATCACCCTTGACGATTTCCGTAGAGCGAAGATCAGGAAGGGCGACAGCGGCCAGTGCCACTGGAAAGGCCAGAAGAAAGACTCTTATCCTTTTAAGCATGACTCCTCCAGGAAAAGAAATTTTGAGCTCTCTTTATACCCATATTAGACTTATAATTTATTACTCTGAAATATAAAAAATAGTTTCAGGAACATCAAATCCTTTTTTATGGGTCTTTCCATCGTTTAAAACAACTTTAAATCCATAATATGAATAGAAACAGGCTTGATGTTTAATAAAAAAGTTTGAAGCTAGAGTTGACGACGCTTCCCCTCGGCCATTGTGCTGGGTCAGATACATTAGTGACACATTCACATTATGGTAAAGTTGGCGCGCTATTTACCCACATTCAGTCATTTGATACCAATTCATTTCTATGGTATAGCTAAAAAGGCCTCAGGGAGGCAAGATGCGATTTAAAAAAATTGGATCAACTTATATCATCAGGCTGGAGAGGGGCGAAAAGGTCATTGAAAAATTATTGGAGCTCTGTGAAAAGGAGAAAATTAAGGCAGGATATTTTAACGGCCTGGGGGCTCTGGACGAGGTTGAGCTGGCGCATTTTAGCCTTACAACCAGAGAATATTATTCAAAGAAGCTATCCGGCCAGTATGAAATCACCTCCCTGCACGGCAATATCTCGGAGATGTCCGGCAAGGGCTATATCCATGCCCATATCGTTGTCGGCGACAGCCAATTCAACTCCTGGAGCGGTCATCTCAGGGAGGCTACAATCAGCGCCACCTGCGAGATTTTTTTGGTTAAGCTGG
>CAZJXZ010000371.1:0-2609 GCA_964549955.1 uncultured Eubacteriales bacterium | reverse complement strand
CCGTTATACCTTGCTCACAGATATCGCTGGCTATGAAGACCATTTCGGGGATATGGACCTCAAAGTGGCAGGAACCAATAAAGGAATCACGGCCATCCAGATGGACTTAAAGATTCCTTACATTTCTCTTGAGATCTTCAAAGAAGGCCTCTACAGGGCAAAGGACGCCAGGGCAAAGGTTCTGGCCAAGATGAGAGAGGCGATTCCAGAGCCCAGGCCCCATATCTCTGTCTATGCCCCTCGAATCATAACGCTGATGATCAACCCTGAAAAAGTCGCTGATGTTATCGGGCCGGCAGGAAAGGTCATCAAGAAAATCATCTCCCAAACAAACAGCAAAATAGAGATTGAAGAAAGTGGAAAAATAACCATAGCCGCCTCGAACACCGAATCTGCAGAAAAAGCCCTGGCGATGATAAGGGAAATTACGGTCGAGGCTGAAGTCGGAAAAATCTACGAGGGCAAGGTCGTCCGCATCGAAGACTATGGGGCCTTTGTCGAGATTCTGCCCAACATCGTCGGCCTCCTCCATATCTCGGAAATCGCTCCTTATAGAATAGGGCACGTCCGGGATGTTCTCAAGTTGGGACAGACAGTGCGAGTTAAAGTTTTGGCCGTCGACGAAGACAACAAGATCAAGTTGAGCAAGAAGGTCCTGGAGCAGAATTCGCAGCGTCCTTTTGGCTCTCGCTCTTCGAATGAAAAAAAATTCTCAAGCTTCAAAAGACGATACCGCAGAGAAAAATTTTAACTAGCAAAAATGAACAAGCTTTCTCCTCGAAGAAAAGGATTTACTCTCATCGAGATGCTGGTCACTATGACCATTCTGGCTATCCTGGCCGCAGCTGTCATACCCCTTGCCAAGACAGCTATAAAAAGGGAAAGAGAGATTGAGCTGAGAAGGAATCTAAGGATAATCAGAGACGCCATCGACGCCTACAAGAAGCTCGCCGACGAAAGAAAGATAGAAGTCGAAGCTGACAGTGAAGGGTATCCTCCAGATTTAGAAACCCTGGTCAAGGGCGTTGAGTTCAAAGGGGAAAAAGAAGAAGAAAAATCAGATAAGAAGATTGTAAAATTCCTGAGGCGAATCCCCATAGACCCGATGACCAATTCTTATGAATGGGGACTGAGGTCCTATCAGGACGACCCTGATTCTGATAGTTGGGGTGGAGAGAATGTCTATGATGTTTACACCAAGAGCCAGGCAACCGCTCTTGATGGAACCAAATACAAGGATTGGTGAGGAAATGGAAAAAAAAGCTTTCATCCAAGAGAAAAAAGGCTTTACCCTCCTTGAAATCCTAATCGTCATGGCCCTGGTAGGAATCCTGGTGGGCCTGGCCATTCCCTATTACAGGTCAGCCCCGATAAGGGCCAAAGAGGCCGTATTAAAGGAAAATCTCTTTCAATTGAGGAAATTGATCAATCAGTATTATACGGACAAAGGCAAATACCCGCCATCTCTTCAAGCCCTTGTCGACGCAGAATATCTGAAAGCCATTCCCATGGACCCGATCACCAACTCCTCGGAAACTTGGGTCGTGGTCTGGGAAACTCAAACCGAGGATGACCTGACCTTGGGGCTTGAGCCAGGAATAGTCGATGTTTTCTCTGGCGCGGACAAAAACGCCTTGGATGGAACGCCTTACAACACCTGGTGATTTAATCTAATTTTCTGGCGTCGGAGCTGATGATGAGAAAAGAAGGATATACGCTGATTATGCTCATGATCGCCGTTTCTCTATTGAGCATCGGGCTTCTTGTGGCTGTGCCTGTCTGGCAAACCGAGCTTCAACGTGAAAAAGAAGAAGAGCTGATCTTCAGAGGAAAACAGTATGCTGAAGCCATCCGAATCTTCCAGATGAAAAAACCGGGCACTTTTCCCAGAACTCTTGATGAATTGCTGAAGGAGAAATGCATCCGCAAGCTCTACAAAGACCCGATGACCAGCCGTGGAGAATGGAATCTCATCCTTCCCTATACTCTTCCTCAAACTCCCCGAGCTTCAACAAAAAGAACAGAGTCTGCTCAGAAAGTCTTGATTGTCCCCTATAATCTTCTTAAATCTGTGGGGACTTCTCAGATCATAGGAGTGGTCAGCTCCTCCAAGAAGAAATCGATAAAAATCTACCTTGAACAGGAATCCTACGACAAATGGCTCTTCTTCTACGGCCAAGACGCCAAAAAAATGCCTGAGATCGTCTATTTCGGAGAGAGCGAGAAGGATTGAAAGGCTCGATCCTGATCATCGCCGGGGAGAATTCAGGAGAAAAGTACGGGGCTTCTCTTGTCCGGGAGTTTAGAAAGCTCAATCCCTCTTACTCCTTTTTTGGAATCGGCGGAAAGCAAATGGCCGCACAAGGAGTCGAGCTTGTTTTTTCGATTGAAAAACTTGCAGTTGTTGGAGTCTTCGAGGTTATCTCCCATCTCCCCCGCATCAAGAAAATTTTCGACCGAATAAAAAGAGAGGCAAGGCTTCGAAAGCCATCGGCTGCTGTGCTCATCGATTCGCCTGACTTTAACCTCCGTCTGGCTAAAAAACTCAAACGTCTCTCGATTCCTGTCCTCTATTACATAAGCCCCACTGTCTGGGCCTGGAGAGAGGG
>CAZJXZ010000370.1:0-2623 GCA_964549955.1 uncultured Eubacteriales bacterium | reverse complement strand
CGGCGAGCGAGATAAAGAAGCTGTGGGAAGTCATGGAGAAATTTTCTTCCTACTCCTTCAACAAGGCTCACAGCGCCTCCTACGCCAGCATGGCTTACCAGGCTGTCTATTTGAAGGCTCACCACCCGGTTCCTTATTTGGCAGCCGTGCTCAATGCCGGCGGCGGCTATTACAACCTGGCGGAATACATCGAGGAGGCAAAGAGGATGGGCATCAGAATTCTCGGTCCGGACATAAACCGCAGCTTCTATCAGTTTGAGGTCGAAGGCGGGAATATCCGGGTTGGCCTGACTTCGATCAAAGGCCTGGCTCTGAAGAGCGCAGAGAAGGTCATCGAAGAGAGGAAGAACGGGGAGTATCTTTCTGTTGAGGATTTTCTCATGCGCGTGCCCTTGACCAAGACAGAGCTTCTCTTCCTGATTAAATCAGGAGCCCTGGATTCTCTCGAGCCGCGCAGGACGCGGCAGATTCTTCGCTATTTCAGAGGCTTGGAGGATGTGGAGGAAGTCGGAGAGCTTGACTCGAGGGAGAAAGAGAAGATGCTCATCGAGAGCCTCGGCTTCGACCCTGAGGGAGATTCACTTTCCCTTTTCGAGGGAAAAAGGCCGGCGCTTCGAATAAAGGACTTAAAGGACTACGCTGGCCGGGAAGTGGAGCTTGTGGTCAGGGTAGTGGATGCCCGCCAGAAAGAAACGAGCAGCGGCCGGAAATACTTCTTTCTTTTCGAGGATGAGACTGGAATTCTGGAAGGAGTGGGGGAGACACATTGCCTGACCTTCGGCTCTCCGCCTGCCTGCTACCTGAGAGGAGAGGTCCGCTGCGACGGCGACCGAAGGCCGAAGATTCTCAACTGCTCCTTCCTCAATCCCTAACGCTTTAATTTTTCCCTTTTGTCCGCCATTGTCCGCAAATCGCCGGTGCATGAGGGGAGACAACAGAGTCGCCTTTAGTTTTATTTTCTCCGAGGGGACTAGCCAAGATAACCTTATAACCTTAAACGATTATCCAATAGTACTTCCCAAAAAAGAATTCTTTCTCAGACCTCTGTCAAATTTGACATTTCAACAATGAGTTGTTATCCTCTTGCCGAAAAACAAAAGAAGCGGGCCATGAAGTGCACCAGATGCGGTTTCGAAAATCCTGATGATACCCGATTCTGTGGAAAATGCGGCACGCGACTTTTCCCCCCGGGTATGATGCCCGTCTCTCAAACGATAACTTTCCAAGAATACATCGACGAATTGCCCAGGGGAAGCATTTTCGCCGGAAGGTATGAAGTTATCGAACAACTTGGGAAAGGGGGAATGGGTAAAGTTTACCGCGTTTTCGACAAGAAAGTCGAGGAAGAGGTCGCCCTAAAGCTTTTAAGCCCGGACATCGCCCGCGACGAGAAGACCATCGCCCGTTTCCGGAATGAGCTGAAATTCGCCCGCAGGATCACCCATAAAAACGTTTGCCGGATGCATGACCTCAGTGAAGAGCAGGGCGCCCCTTACATCACCATGGAATATGTGCCCGGCGAAGATTTAAAGAGCCTGATTAGAAGGATCGGCAAACTCCCGCTTGGAAAAGCCGTTCATATCATCATGCAAGTTTGCGAGGGCCTGGCTGAAGCTCACAGGCTGGGAGTTGTGCACCGCGACTTAAAGCCACAGAATATCATGGTCGATAAGGAAGGAAATTCCCACATCATGGATTTTGGAATTGCCCGCTCGGTGAAGAGCGAGGGATTTACAGATAGCGGTGCGATTGTCGGAACTCCTCACTACATGTCCACTGAGCAGGTGGAGGGAAAAAAAGTCGACCATCGTACTGATATCTACTCCCTGGGTGTGATTTTATTTGAGATGCTCACCGGCCAGGTCCCGTTTGACGGCGATACTTTTCTGGTCATTGCTTTGAAGCATAAAAGCGAACCTCCTCCTGATCCAAGAAAAATTAACGCCCAGATACCTTCGGAAGTGAGCCGGACAATACTCAAATGCCTGGCGAAGGACAGGAATAAAAGGTACCAGACAGCAGAGGAGCTCATTGCCGAATTAAAGCACATAGAGAAGAATTTGCCCGCCACCGACAGAGTCCGTGCTGAAATCCAGCCCGAGGTAAAGATTAAAAGAAGGCATGTCTTGCCGATGGTCCTTATTCTTGTTGCATTACTCGCTGTTGTCGGATATTTTCTCTACAACCACATCCTGCCAATCATCCAATCAAAAATGGGAGCCAAAGAAAAAAGCGGTCAGGTTGTTGAGCAAAAGCCCCAATTGCCCTCTCCACCAGTTACACAACCTGGGTTTATAGAAATCAATTCCACTCCCGAAGGCGCCGAGGTTTACATTGAAGACAAGAGAGAAGGGACAACACCGCTTAAACGAGAGCTTCGCCCCGGAAGCTATAGGCTCAGGATAAAAAAATCGCCAGGATATGAAGAAAAGCAAGAAGTTTTTGAGATAAAGGCAGGAAAGACACTCTCCAGAAATTTTTCATTGACTCCTCTGGCTCCTACTTCCTCCCAAGGCCAGGGTACCATCGAGATCTCTTCCCAACCCAGCGGAGCAGAGGTCTATATCAATGACAAACGTGAAGGTACGACTCCGTTTAAACGCGAATTTCCTGCCGGAACTTA
>CAZJXZ010000369.1:0-2635 GCA_964549955.1 uncultured Eubacteriales bacterium | reverse complement strand
GCTCCTCCTTTGCGGCTGCTGAGGATGGGCGTGGCCACTTTCCCTGCCAGCTTCAGGTATCTGGCCGCTGTCTCAATGCTCTCCGCCGTGGCTTTATCTGTACCGGCATACTCCGCAGCTCTGTTCTTGTGAGGAAGGTAGAAAAAATGCATCCAGACGACCTTGTCTGGCCTCTTCGTCTCCTTGGCAAGGATGTTCACATCCAGGGATGAAGAATTGGAGGCGAAGACAACATTAGGAGCGCAGAGCTCGTCGAGCTTCCGGAAAATTTTCTTTTTAATCTCGATATTCTCGGTGGCTGTTTCAATGACAAGCTTGAGGCTCTTTCCCCGGCAGGCTTCTTCGTAGCTTGTTGTTGTCAGAATCCTCTGCTTTATCTCCTCGACCTGTGAAGGAGAAAATATTCCTCCTCGCTTCGCAGCCTCGAGCTCTTTGTCGATGATGCTCAAGGCTCTTTGCAAGATTTCATCGCTGATGTCAATCAGGCCGGCATTGAATCCGCTCTGGGCATAGGCCTGAGCGATGCTCGAGCCCATCGTCCCGCCACCCACAACCAGAATTTCTACATCATTCCAGGTTGTTGCTTTTGACTTTTCCTTTTTTTCCATTTTCTTCATCGTCCGCTACTCCAAGACCTTCTGCTTTTCGGCGTAGCTCTGGACAATGACTGCTCCTCCCTGTCCGCCGCCGATGCAGGCTGAAGCCAGCCCTTTTCCGCCGAGAGTCAGGCAGGCAGTGATCAGGCGCCCGCCTGTTGCGCCCAGGGGATGGCCGAGGGCGATCGCGCCTCCGTTGACGTTGACCTTGGAGCGGTCGAGCTTGAGCTCACGCTCGACGGCCAAGTATTGTCCGGCAAAGGCCTCATTGATCTCGATAAAATCCAGGTCTTTGAGTGCCATTCCTGCTCTGGCCAGAGCAATCAGGGAAGCAGGAACAGGCCCTATTCCCATGAAATAAGGATCAACTGCGGCTGTTCCCCAGGAAAGTAGCTCTCCGATAGGCTCGATTCCCAGCTCTTTGGCTTTTTTCTCTGTAGCCATGATTAAAGCCGCGCCGCCATCAACAATGCCACTCGAGTTACCCGCGGTCTGGATTCCGCCTGGCTTGACAGCGTGAAGCCTGGAAAGAGTCTCGAGCGTCGTCTCAGGCCTCGGATGCTCATCCTCGGAGATGACAATATCTCCTCTTCTTGTCTTCAAAACAACAGGAGTTATTTCTTTGGCCAGACGTCCCTTTTCTTTTGCGTCCCTAGCTTTCATCTGCGAAGATAGGGCAAATTCGTCCGCATCCCGGCGCATGACTTTGTAGAGCCGGGCTAAATTCTCGGCTGTGCCCATCATGTCCTCGTTGATATAAGTGTCCATCAAGCCGTCTTTGAAGAGGGCATATGTCCTCGGCCCGGCCATGTAGGGATAGCCAAAGGCTGAACCGTATTGAAGCGTTGGGGACTGGCTTGAGCTTTCATAGCCGCCGACCAAAACCATCTGGCTTTCTTCGAGCACAAGCTGCTTGGCGCCCTGGATCACGGCCTCACCGCCTGAAAAACAGATTCGGTTCACAGTCAGGCCCGGAGCAAAAAAGCTCAGCCCTGCCCTTAAAGCGACATGCCGCGCGCCGAAATGGGAATCGATGCTGGTGTGATAGGCATTTCCGAAGATAGCTTCATCGATCAGCTCTTCCTGCCCTTCAAGGCCTGCCTTCTTTATGGCAGCTCTTGCAGTCATGGCGCCGAGCTCGATGGGGGGAATATCCTTGAATGCTCCTCCGACTTCGCCGAAAGGTGTGCGGGTGGCAGAGAGAAAGACGATCTTCATCTTCTTCTCCCTCATCAGGGCCACCCCGCCGCCGTTTATTTTTTCAGGGACATGGAATATCTTTTTCTTCTCAATCATCCTTTTCTCTCCTTGATTGAATGAGAATTCATTAATGCCATCACGGCCAAGCCTTTTCCTGGCCCACTCAGGTAGCTGCCACGCTCTTCCCTGTTTCGCAATGACAATGTGAAAGCATTTGGTTTGTTTGTATTCCCTGGAAAATAGAATTTTCAAGGCTCGCAGGCAATAAACCTATCATAGCCAATTAGATTCTTATTCTTTGGGTTTGGGCAAAACCGCTTCCATGAATGCCTCATCAATCGGCTTTCCCTGAGCAATGAGCTGTCTGTACTTGACAAAATCGATGACATCCTGGCCGGTGATCTTTTTGGAATTGAAAGCGTGGAATCCCATGAAAGCCTCTGTGCTCATGTTTGCGGCCAGCCAGTGGCGGTTGTAATTCTTGGCCATATCCCAGAAATACTTCTTCTTGGCCCTGACGCTGTCCAGTGATTTGATCAGGCATCCTGGAAAGAGGTTGGTAAAGCGCCAGACAATATCATAGACAGCTTTATCAAGAAGCTCAAAGTCCGTTGTCGCCGTCTTCAAGAATTCGCGGGCCTTCTTCCCTCCCTCGCCCTTGACAAACTCGCCGTAGACAATCTCTCCGTCGTCGACAAACCTGTCGGTAATGATCGCTGGGTTGCGGATGAACTTTCCATCTTTTTTAATGACCGGAACAACATTGGTGATCAAGCCCAAGCGCTTCATCTTGTAAGCGCTCCAGAGCTCGCAGGAAACGCAGTTCCAGATGGCATCTT
>CAZJXZ010000368.1:0-2638 GCA_964549955.1 uncultured Eubacteriales bacterium | reverse complement strand
TAGTGAATTTTTCATCTCTTCTGCCCAGATTCAGGTAAAAGGATTTATAATCCAATAAAAATTTGATGTCAAACCAAAAGACATCCCATAAAAATTTAGACGTTATTTTCTAAAAATTAGCAAAAAAGAAGCAACGATAAGCTTCGGCGCGAATAGCTATATAAGCTGGAAACACTTGTTATGATTTCTTCTGTTGGCTAGTTTCGTCTAGCTCTCTTCTTGGCTCTCGCCCCATCGCTTTCATCAAGTCCTGTGAAAGCCTGTCTACGCCAACGAATTCCCGAACGAAGTTCTGGGTCTCAAACAGCAGATTGATGCAACGAAACGTCTTGTCCAAGCTGCGTTTGCTAGACAACGACCAGCATTCCTCCTGAAGAGTATTCAACCTATGGAGGAGTTCAGAGGGTAGATACATTGAGTACTGCTGGAGAAGCTGTCCGAGTTGTGTCAGGCACTCTGTGTTTCGCACAGCTTTTTCTAGTTTGGTTTTTGCTTTTTCGCCTCGCTCGCCCAGCCAGACGTCAAGCATCGTTATGTAGCAATTGATTCCGTCGAAAAGCAGTGCGAGTGCGTCTAGGAACTCGATTTGCTTGTCGTATAGGACCCGGGAGGGATGAATCTTCGTCTCATGAATCATCCTCCGGATCGTCAACACATGCTGCAACACAGTCCCCACGATTGCGGAAATGAGCGATATAAAACTACCCAAGAGAAGTGCCGTCAAAGGTGACATATGTTCAGATCTGTCCTTTTTCTTGTGTCATAACGCTCCGCCTAACTTACGAGCGACAAGAGCCAGCGAGGAGCAATTCAGATTCAAGCGGCGGCAAGACATCAATGTTTCCTCAACTTTAATTTTTTTTTATCAGCAGAGACTCGAGACGCTTAGCAAAATAATGCATCACAACAATGACAATGTGAAGCCGAAACGTTGAATCTTCTTTCTCCGATAGTCCAGGATGTGAACCTTGAGGATGAAGGCGCTTCCAGAAGCTTTGGACGAAACCCGTGCCATCATCTGACCATTCGTTGAGATCGGACCTAAAAAAACCTACTTTCGCTAGAGCCTGGCGCCTTTGATGGCTGGATGAATACGGCCCCGGTGCAATCGTTTCAACAACTTGATCGAAGAACTCTTCTACGAAACTGCGGAGTTGGGCATTGGCGGCAGCCCAATCACCCCTAGCATGAGCTGCCAAAGCCTGACTATAATGACCTCTTGCCACGTGATATCTGAATCGATCAAGAATTTGAATAAGTTCATTCTCTTCTTCAACCACGGGTAGCTGAGAAGGTAGCTTTTCTTGGAGGCCATTTCTATCGAGCCTATACCCATCATGGTCCAGAGAATTCACTAGTTCAGGAAACAGTTCGGCAGGTTCTGAGACCCGGCAACGTGTTAATACGAGAGGTTCAATAATTGCGTGAAGAAGTGGCGTTCCGTTCGGCGCCTTTATTTCGGGATTTTCTATAAGATACCTTATTATCGCGACTTTCTTCCTCTCAATATAGGAGCCTGTTATAACATTCTCAAGTCCAAACTCTAATGCAAATTTCTCCACCTCTGCATGAGTTTGAAATTGAAGAGCATCCACCATTTCGACAATTGTTTTTCTAGAAAACATCACAAAAACCAATGTCTAACATTCTAAATCAGCCTCCCGACGAGTCGCCAGAGGTAGCGAGGAACGTCGACTGGATTAAGTTGTCAGACATTTCTAATAAACCTTTTTTTAGGTATATCTTCAATATTACGACCACATGATTTTCGCGCTTCTATTCCACCAGGACAATCATGACCAAAAACAGGACATGATAATTCAGTTTCTCTTTCTTTAAGGGGAAAATGTTCAACACAATGCTCCCATTCGCAAAGAAGACCTTGTTGTTCGTAATCTTTATTCGCATCAAAATTTATGGAGTAACCGACAGAAAAGCTCTTGTTTAGCCTTTCTGTAAGCAAAATTATTTCCTGAGCTTCTTCTCTGGAAACTTGCACCCCATGGACTGCTTTATTGCATATGCTAACAATAGCATTCAGAGCTTTCCCTTGTTCATCAGAAATAATTCCCTCTTTAAGAAGTTTCGAAATATAAAATCTATTTTCTACTTTTTTATATTTATGGATATCAAATAATTTACTTGTGGCTTTTGTTAAAACCCTTTCAATCTCGATACGTAATGCTGCCAAGGAGAGATTTGGATCCGAATCAATTAGATTTAAGGAGTTTTGTAAGGAAAAAGTCTCAAAAAAACTTATCGGAGCTTTGCCTTTTTTTTCAGCTTCTTTAGCTTGTTGCTCAGATTTTTGAATCATAACATGCAATTTTTTTATTTCATCTTTGAAAACAAATTCAGCTCCAAACCATTTTGCTTTTTTTAAATATGGGGCTAGAAGAGGGATAGAAAGTAAGAATAGCAAAGCAATCGAGAATCTATCAAGAGCAAAAAAGTCAGGCCAAACGCCATGGATAATCAATATGATTACAATCAAGAAGAATGCTATCCATTGCATTAATTTCATAATTTTCTAATATACAGCATGTATTCTTGAGAGTATCTCATCCGCTGGAGTGTTTCTCTAATGAATGATCCCATCAGAATCTCCCATTAAACTGCGATGTTATCTTAATATTAT
>CAZJXZ010000367.1:0-2651 GCA_964549955.1 uncultured Eubacteriales bacterium | reverse complement strand
TCGACGGAATTCGGATCGTGGTGAACGTGTCATTATCAGCGAGGGAAATCGATTACTTTGCCGATGTTATGGAGAGCATCATCAAGAAGGGCTCACTGGTCTAGGATCGAGCGGGCGGCAAAAGCGCACGAGTCAGATAAGCGGACCTCATGGCCGTCGAGAGGCGGCGTGGTCGCCGGCTGCGTCTTGAAGATAATTGAGGAGAGTTCCGGGACGCGCCCTTACCCGAAAATCAACTTCGTAGATGTGAACGAGGAATTTCTTCGTGTAGATTTTTTCCATGACGGCTAAGAATTTATCACGATAGCTAATACAGACTCAAGATAAGAATCTCGTTTTCAGAGGGTCGTGTCGCGTGCGGATCGCCTTATATCCATTCTTGATAGAGTAATAATTCTTCAGAGCAGTCCTGAGCGTTTTAGTTATGCGCCCAAGCGAGAGTGGAGGCCTGATTGTGGGCTTTAGTCTGATCACTCTAAGAGGAGAGTAGGCTTTGATCCATAGGCGGGCCAAGTTTTTGCAAAACTCTCGCTGCGTGAGTCTTGTCGGCAGGACAGGATGCACGTTATCGAACAGCTCATAATTCTCAGTAATCAGGTCTTCTTTCCTTTCCCAATAAAGGTTGCTTCCTGGGAGCGGTGTAAGAACCGAGAACTCGCTATAGTAAATTCCTAATTCTTCCATGTAATCGTAAATCTGATCAAAATCTTTCTTTGAAAACTCTGGAAACACTATGAACGCTGCGAGCGGGTCAATGCCATTCCTTCTTAGTATCTCGACTGCTTTTTTGTTCGTTCGCGAGTCCATCCTTTTATTCAATGGCCTTAATTTTTCAGTATCTACAGCTTCGATTCCTAAGAATACAATTCTTAGACCTATTTCAGCCCAATTTTCTACCAAATCAGGGCACTTAACCAAGGCCTCTGGTCGGGAGAAGAAAAAGTACTCCTTTTTGATATTTCTTTCTTTGATAAGTTGGCAGAGCGTTGCCATTCTCTCGCTGTCAAAAAAAGCGTTATCATCGCAAAAATAGATAAAATTCTCGCTAATTGTGGCGAGTTCGTCAGCAACCAACTGAGGTGAACGGTACTTCCATTTTCCTCCTGCGGCTTTCCAAATGGGACAGAAAGAGCAGCGGTAGGCACATCCAACAGAAGCCCTCAGAAGAGCAGCCGGTCTCCACCAGAGGTAGAAATATTCCTTCCGATACTTTCTAGTGATGTTCCTGTTTGGCAAGGGGAAAAGATCGATATTTTCGATGTCACTGCGCGGCTCTGTAAATACGAAATCACTGTCCTTCCGGAAGCATAAACCGGAAACACTTTCAATCGGTAAGCCTCTCTCAAGAGTCTCCACCAGGTCCCTGAAAGAGTAAACTCCTTCTCCAAGGACAATGGCATCGATCTCTTTGCGTTGAAAATCATGAGGCATCAGCGTTGCGTGATGTCCTCCCACCACCGTAAAAATGTCCTCACTGATGCGTTTTGCGATTTCCATAATTCTGCGCGTGTTATACACATGTATAGAATAAGCAGTGCTGGCAACGACATGAGGCTGAAAGGTGACTATCCTACTTTCGAGATCCTTTTCGTACCTCATATCAATGAGTTCTACGTCATGGTTATAAAGACCTGCGGCGAGATACTCAAGTTCCAGTGGTTCGAGTTCCACATAATTCCCGCCAGTTAGCGTAGGCGGGCTGAGATAAGGCTTAGCCAGAAGAATTCTCATCTCCAGGAATCTCCGCTTTTTTCAAGAAACAGGATTTTTATGATAATAAAAGGCAGTTGCACCATAATGCCATCCAGTACCAAAGCCAACTAAAGCGATCAAATTTCCTTCATTTATTCTACCTTCTCCTAGAGCATTTGATAAAGCTAACTGAATAGCAGGAGCTCCTGTATTTCCATCAGACTGTAGACAGATATATACTTTTTTGTGGGGAATCCTAGAAAGCTCTATGCCTCTTTCTATTATCCTTATGCCCGCTTGATGAGGTATGAATAAATCTATTTCCTCTGGATTTAATTTTGTTTTTTCCAATAAGCCGCTAATCGCTAATTGAAATGCTTTTGGAGCAAATTCTGCTACTCTTTTCCTGTCAACAAACAATTCATCATACTCCTTAAAACTTCCTGAATCATATCCGATGCCGTCCGTCATACAATAAAAATCTATAAAACCCTTTTTTTGAGTAGCGGTAAGAATTGTAGCTGCTGCTCCATCTGAGAAAGTCATGGCAACGTTCTTCTCTGCTCTTTCCAAAAAAGAGGAACAATTTGCGGCTCCTATGATTAAGATATTCTTTTTAACTCTAGATTTTATTAGTCCATAGGCTATCTGCAAAGCAGAAATAAAAGCAACACAGCTGCCTCCAATGTTAATACATTCACAATTTACATTGATTCCTCTTTTCTTTAGTAAGTATTGAATGTGAGGAGCTATTTCATAGTATGTTTTTTTTAAACAACCATTTTCTAGTATCGTAGGCGGCACGTCTGTATAAAATATCATCATATCTAAGCTTGAAGGATCAAGGCTTGATTTTTTAATTGCCTCGGAACAAACATCAGCTGCTAAACCTTGTAAAGACTCGCCTTCTCCTAAGTAATGTCTTTTTTGAATACCAGTGAGTCTCTCAATTATCCCTG
>CAZJXZ010000366.1:0-2660 GCA_964549955.1 uncultured Eubacteriales bacterium | reverse complement strand
GGATTGAGGCTTTCGAGAATGAGTTACTTTCCTGATTTTTCTTTCGGCCTTTTCTTCCCCAGCCTGAGGAGCGGAGCCTGGGGTGTGGCCTTAGGATTTTCTGTTCCTCTTTACTGGTGGAAGAGGCAGAAGGGCGAAATCCTTGAAGCCCGGGCTGCTAAAGAGCTAAATCTCATCTCTTCGGATTCAACTGAAAGAAGAATCATGGCCGAGATAGAAAATGCCTATTCTGGGGTAAAAGCCGCTGAAGACCAGGTCAAGGTCTTCGAGGAAAAACTCATCAAAGAGGTCGAAGAACAGCTCAAGGCCGGCGTCAACAGCTACCAATACGGGAAGATCGACTCTCTCAATCTCTTGGACCTCTACCGGACTTTTAGCTTGGCCAAACTGGAATACTTGAAATCCCTTTACCTCTATCTGGTCTCCCTTGCCGACCTTGAAGTCGCTGGAGAGGAGAATGATTAAGGAGGAGAGCATGAGGAAACTCTATTTTGCGCTTTTCTTGTTGCTTATATTATCCATCCCTCTCATCTTCTTTTTGGCGGGTTGCAGCCAGAAGCAGGGCGAAGAGATTGAGTCTGAAGCGAGAGAAGCAAGCTTTTCTCTGGCCGTAGTTCTTTCCGATGAAGCTCAAAAGATTGCCGGAATAAAAATCGAGACTGCTCGATTCCAGGCAGTTCCTTTGAAAATTCGAGTCTTGGGCGAAGCCTCCTTCAACCAGAAGAAGTACTCGAACATAAGCTCCCGGGTCTCAGGAAGAGTCGAAGAGGTCTTTGCCTTCCCCGGAGATAAGGTCAAGAAGGGCCAATCGCTTCTCTCAATCTACAGCCCGGATTTTCTTTCTGCCCAGGCGGAGTTCATTCAGGCTGAAGAAAGATTGAACAGGGCGGCCAAGGATAGCGATGAAGATGAGATTCAAGCCGCCAAATCCTTGTTCGATTCTGCCCGGAGCAAGTTGCTGCTGCTGAACGTCACAGAAAAGGAGTTGGCTGAGCTGGAAGAGACCAGCTCAAAGAAATTCCTTCTTCCTGTCAGAGCGCCCTTTGAGGGCAGCATCACCGAAAGCAGCATCGTTTCCGGAGATTTTGTTGAATTTGGCCAGAGTCTTTTCAAGATTGCCGACCTTTCCTTTCTCTGGGTCAAGGTAAATATCTACGAGAAAGAGCTGTCCAAAGTCAGGACTGGATGTGAAGCTTTGGTCAGGGTGGCTGCTTATCCTGATGAAGAGTTTAAGGGGAAGCTGACGCTCATCAGTGATGTTGTCGGAGAGAAAACGCGAACTATAGAAGGAAGAGTTGAAGTCTCGAATGAGCAAGGAAAGCTCCGGCCTGGAATGTACGCTGAAGTCGACCTTGTTTCTGTCTTTGAGTCAAAGGCTCTTTTCATTCCCGAATGGGCTGTCCACAAGATAGAGGATAAAAAGGTCGTTTTCGTGCCGGCGGGCGAAAATTCTTTCTCGGCCAAGGAGATAAAAACAGGCTCGAAAGTGAACGGCTTTGTCGAGGTTGTCGAGGGCTTGAAAGAAGGAGATGCTTTTGTCAGCGAGGGCAGTTTTCTTCTCAAGTCTGAGCTTCTGAAAAAGACCCTGGAGGTCGATTAAATGATTGAAAGAATAATCTCGTTTTCTTTAGGGCAGAAAGCTCTGATCATCGTCTGTGTGATGATTGTTGTTGCTCTGGGAATATATTCTTTCTTCGGACTTCCGGTTGATGCCTTTCCAGATGTCACAAATATTCAAGTGGAGATTCTGAGCTCTGCTCCAGGCCGCTCTCCGCTTGAAGTCGAAAAATTCGTGACCTATCCCATCGAGATGACGATGAGAGGCCTGCCAGGGCTGACCCAGCTGCGCTCAGTCTCGAAGTTTGGCCTGTCGGTCATTACCGCTGTCTTTGAGGATAAGGTCGATATTTATTTTGCCAGGCAGCTTGTTCTGGAAAGGTTGATAGAGGCTAAGGAAAATGTCCCTGAAGGGGTGGATATCTCATTAGGTCCGGTGGCGACAGCCATGGGAGAAATTTATCAATACACGCTGGAAGGGAGCGAGCCTTCGGATGAGAAAGGAATGGTCGATTATTTGACCGAGTTGCGCACCATCCAGGATTGGGTCATAAGCCCTATCTTGAAAGCCATCCCAGGGGTCAATGAGGTCAATTCCTTCGGCGGCTACATAAAGCAGTATCAAGTCTTTGTTGACCCTGATAGATTGTCAAAGTTTGTGCTCTCCTTGAATGATGTGGTCGATGCCATGAAGAGAAATAACAAGAATGTCGGGGGAAACGTTCTTGAAGAGCACTCCCAGCAGTACTTGATTCGCGGGGTTGGGCTCCTCGAATCCGTGGAGGAGATAAAAAATATCATCCTCAAGTCCCAAGATGGAGTTCCGGTTTTTATCCGTGATGTCGCCGAAGTCGAAACAGGCCATGCTGTGCGGCAGGGTGCTTCGCTGAAGGATGGAGAAAAAGAAGTTGTGGGCGGAATCGTGATGATGCTTCGCGGCTCAAACAGCCGGGAAGTTGTCAAGAGAATCGAGCATAAAGTCGAGGAGATCAACGGAAGCAGCCTCCTTCCCCAAGGCCTGAAGATCAAGCCCTTTTACAAAAGGTCGGATATCATCAAGGAAAGCATCGAGACTGTAAGCCGTGCGCTGGCAGAGGGTGCTT
>CAZJXZ010000365.1:0-2664 GCA_964549955.1 uncultured Eubacteriales bacterium | reverse complement strand
CATCTCACCCTGTCCTCCTCCAAGTGCTGCTCAACCTCGACCATAATCTCGATCGGCTGGGGAGTATCAAAGCCTTCGCTGCTGATGCGGACCGCGTTGTAAATTTCCGGAAGCTCGGTATCCTTGAATTCGATATCGACCACGGCCCCGATGACCTGGACGACCTTCCCTAGCTTTTCTTGTTTTTTCTCTTCGGGCTTTGGCTTTTGTTCGAACTCAGCTCTTTCTTTTTCTTTGACCTTGGCTCCTTTCATCTCTTTCTCCAATTCCTCTATCTTCTCTCCAGGGCTTCGACAGCGGTCATGATTTCCAAGAGCTCCTTGGTGATCGAAGCCTGCCGAACCTTGTTCAAGACCAGAGTCAATCTCCTTATCAACTCTTCGGCGTTCTCAGTGGCATTATCCATGGCCATCATCCGCGCCGCCTGCTCGGCTGCTGAAGACTCAAAGAAAAAATGACGAATTTGATTCTCGACATAAAGGGGAAGAAGGACATTGAGAAGGCTTAGAGCCTCAGGCTCCCAATCCGGAGGCAAAACGAGCTGCTCTTCAATCTTCTTTGGAATTTCCAGAGGCAGGAGTTTATTGGTTGTTATCCGCGGCGAAAGGACGGACTTGAATTCATTGTAAATAACATAGACGGCATCAACCCGATTGAAAACATAGAGTCGAACGAGGAATTGAGCCAGCTCATTCAAGTCTTCCGCAGTCAGCTTATAAGTCTTATCCGAGTAAGCGCGGTCGACAGCGAAAGCGTGCCTTCTGAAAAAATTCACTGCTTTCTTTCCAATCAAGACCAGACGGACCTCTGCCTCTCTTGCTTTTTTCTCGAGAAAGGAGAGAGAGGCTCCCAGAAGATTTGAGTTAAAAGCCCCGGCCAGGCCTTTATCCGAGGTTATAACCACGGCTTCGACCTTCTTCTCCTCCCTTTTTTGAAGCAAGGGATGCTCTTCTGCTCTTGCCCAGAAGAAGATCTCTGATAGAAAAGGAGGCAGGGTGTGCCACCAGGGCCGAGCCTCGAGCAAAGCTCTCTGAGCTTTCCTGAATTTGGCCGTGGAGACGGTCTTCATCGCCTGAGTGATTTGCTGCGTATTCCTGACGCTCTTTATTCTTCTTCTGATATCGATTAAAACTGGCATCGGATTCTATCTTTTTATCTCTTCCTTGAATTTGAGATTAAACTCCTTGAGGGCTGAGGCAATGGATTCATCCATTATGGCGCTGATTTCGCCTTTCTCGGCAATCTGCCGCAAAAGGTCTCGATGTTTTTCTTCAAAATATTCATAGAGTCTCTTTTCGTATTTTTTGATCAGGGCCACATCAAACTCATCAAGGAAGCCACGGTTGCCGGCGTAGATGACCAATATCTGTCTTTCCACAGGCAGAGGGACGTACTGATCCTGCTTCAGGATTTCGGTCAGCCTCATCCCCCGCTCGAGCTGAGCCTGGCTTGCCTTGTCCAGCTCTGTGCCGAACTGGGCAAAGGTCACAAGCTCGCGGTATTGAGCCAGGTCGAGGCGCAACTTCCCAGCCACCTGCTTCATCGCCTTGATCTGGGCATTGCCGCCGACTCTGGAGACAGAGATGCCGACATTGATCGCCGGCCTGACCCCGGCGTTGAAGAGTTCAGGCTCGAGGTAGATCTGGCCGTCAGTGATGGAGATGACATTGGTCGGGATATAACCCGAAACATCGCCTGCCTGCGTTTCAATAATGGGGAGCGCGGTTAGAGAGCCTCCTCCATGCTCATCGTTGTATTTGGCAGCCCTTTCCAGCAGCCGGGAATGGAGGTAGAAGACATCTCCGGGATAGGCTTCTCTGCCAGGAGGCCGCCTCAACAGAAGGGAAATCTCCCGGTAGGCTGCAGCGTGCTTGGAGAGGTCATCATAGATAAGAAGGGCATGCTGGCCGTTATCCCTGAAGTACTCGCCTATGGCGCAGCCGCTATACGGGGCCAGATACTGAAGGGAGGAAGGGTCGCTGGCTGAAGCAGCGACAACGATCGTGTAATCCATGGCTCCATAGTCTTCTAGGACTTTGATGATATAGGCGATCGTCGAATTCTTCTGGCCAATGGCCACATAGACGCAGATAACATTCTTGCCTTTCTGGTTGATGATGGTGTCCACAGCGATGGCTGTTTTTCCTGTCTGGCGGTCACCGATGATGAGCTCTCTCTGGCCGCGGCCGATGGGAATCATGGCGTCGATAGGCTTGATTCCTGTCTGCAAGGGCTCTTTCACCGGCAGACGGTCGACAACACCCGGAGCCAGGCGTTCGACGGCCATGGTGATATTGCTCTTGATTGGGCCTTTTTCATCCAGAGCCATGCCCAGCGGATTGATAATGCGGCCGATCAAGGCCGGCCCGGCCGGAACCTGCATAATCCTGTGAGTGCGCTTGACCAGGTCTCCCTCTTTGACCAACTGGCTCTCTCCCAGAAGCACGGCGCCAACGCTGTCCTCCTCCAGGTTCAAAGCAACTCCATAGACATTACGAGAAAATTCCAAAAGCTCGTTGTACATGACTCTGTCCAGTCCGTAAATCCGGGCAATTCCATCTCCGACCGAGGTCACTGTGCCCACTTCTTTGATGTCGACTTCAGCCTCGTAGCCTTCAATCTGGCGCTGAATGATTCTGCTTATTTCATCGGCTTTGATTTCCA